>PUOI01000490.1 GCA_003552765.1 Candidatus Hydrogenedentota bacterium
CCACCACTTCCCTCGCATCGCGCAGGTCCAAGCTGTTCGCGATATCCTTGCGCACCGCCGTCGTGGCCGTCGCGGTGTAGGCGTGCATGGGCAGGCCGGGGAAGGCGTTGCGGAGATTGTTCAGCAGACGGTATTCCTTGCGGAAATCGTGACCCCATTGGCTTACGCAGTGGGCCTCGTCCACGGCGATGAAACTGAGTCCCACGCGCCTGATGTATTCGATGAACCGGCCTTGCACCGCCTTTTCCGGGGACGTGTAGATAAGCTTGAGCTGGCCCGTTTGGATGCCCTTGTGAACGGCGCGGCGCTCGTCGCCGCTCATGTGGCTGTTGATGCACGCCGCCGGGATGTCCCGTTGTTTGAGCGCGTCCACTTGGTCCTTCATCAACGCGATGAGAGGCGATATGATCAGCGCCATCCCATCCAGCGCGAGAGCGGGCGCCTGAAAGCACAGCGACTTCCCGCCGCCCGTGGGAAGCACCGTCAGCGAGTCTTGCCCGCGCATGACGGCCTCCATGGCTTCCCTTTGGTTGGCGCGAAAGCTCTCGTACCCCCAGTAATAATGCAGAATATCGGTTAGTTGGTCCATTGATTCCTTGGCGCCATGTTCGTGAGAAGCCGGTGAGGGGTAATGTCGGATTGTTGACTACGCAGCGCAGCGCACACTGTGGGCAGGAGGGCGCTATCCATGCCCATACCGGCGTCTTCAGTGACATGCGTTAGCGGGACGAGACAAGCGGCTAGCTTCGGGCCCCTCGGAAGCGGCCCGATTGACGGCAAGCGCCGCAGCTCCCAGAGTGTATACACCACGCCTTCGCAAAGCAAACGAGCGGGCCTACCCCAATCGCCGGATACGGCGGTGTGCGGGGCGTTAACATCCCCCGGCCCTGCGGGCCACCCCCTTCGAAGGGGGAATTGATCTGCTCACGTGGGGTGAACTGCGGCCCACCTGGCGTGGCGGTTTCGGATTGGAGAATTCCCCCTCTCAAGGGGGATGTTCTTCCCCGGAACAGCCGCTTCCCCATCGATTCAGGGCGCGATCGAATTACGCGCCTGGGGAAGCAGTTGGGAGGGCTTTTGTGCGCGGTCAAGAAGAGGGTGGCCATCCCGGCGGGGATAAAGACAAGGAGGGTGGGCGCTGGGGCGCTGCCAGACCCAACGCCCACCGGGGGAGGGGAGCGAACGGAGAACCGTGTTATGTGTTTAGTCTATGGGATTGGAGTCGGGGCCGGGGGTTGACCCGTCCACGGTATAGCGTAGCGTCCCGGTTTCGTCAACGAAAAAGCTCCGGATGCCCGAGCGTCCCGGCCGGGCCGGCGTGGCGATGCAGGTGTAGGCCGGTGCGCTCGTGGGGCTGCTTTCCGTGACTTCCACTTCATACAGGTACCCAGATCGCGCGCCTTGGCTGAGGTGCTCGTCTATGAAGGGGGGACCATTATCGTCTGAGCCCAACTCTTCCAGCGTGGCGTAATCCCAGACGCCGTCGCCGGACTTATCGGCGATGCCGGAGGATTGAAACATGGTCTCGCTCGTGCTGATGGTCCGCATGTGGCCCACGGTCGCGCCATCGTTCGCGTTCATCCGAAAGCGCAAGAAATTGGGGACTGCGATGGTCATGAGGATGGAGATGATGGATACGACGATCATCAGCTCAATTAACGTAAACCCTTTCTTACCAATCATAAGTACCCCCTTTTCCCGCTTGGAACGCGGCTTGGCCCGGTCGCTGGTCCCGCCGTGCTTTCGGGCGCCGTTTTTCCAAAGAGCAAGAGTGGCGCCAATCGGGGGCAAAAGCGCCTACGTTGTTGATATGCAAGTACTTAGGTGGGTCTGTTGGGGTGGGTTTGCGGTGAAAAGAATGGGTCCCCGGATTCCCTAAAGCGGAAACCGGGGACCATTTGCGTCAGTTCCGGCTGAACGGCAGCTACTGGGCTACTTGTGGGTTGTGCTGTTTAGAAACGCCTGGACCCGTTCGCGGTGGTCTCCCTGAAGCTCAATGCTGTCCTCGCGGACCGTTCCGCCCGCGCCGCAGTGTTTCTTCAAGTCCGTCAAGAGCGCCTTGGCGTCGCCGCTGACGCGCTCAATGATGGTGACCGCCTTGTTGCCCGCGCGTTTCTCAAAGCGCACGGGCCACCCGCCTTTGCGGGTCTTCTCCACGCTCCAAGGGCGGCCGGGGTTATGGTCCGCCGCGCTAGGTTCCGGCCTGGAGCCGCCTTCCGGCAGATCGTCCGGCATTTGGCCTGACAAAGCCTGGAATGGGTTGTCCGTGAGCGGGGCATCCGGCTCGGGATTGGTGTCGATGCGCTTCTTCTTCATCTCTTGCTACGTGGTTTCGGCCTGCTCTTCCTCGGCCACGGCTGCTTCCGCTTCTGCTTTCCTTTCTTTCGACTTCTGGTAGATGTGCGTGCTCTGCCCAAAGATAAGGTCGGCCGATTCCATGATGGTCTCGCCCAGCGTTGGGTGGGGGTGAATGCTCATGCCGACATCGTGGGCGGTGGCCCCCATCTCAATGGCCAGCACGCCTTCCGAAATCAGCTCGCCCG
>PUOI01000413.1 GCA_003552765.1 Candidatus Hydrogenedentota bacterium
AACGTGTCGCGGCGCGCTTGACCCCGGCGCTGTACCATCTCATCCCAAGTTTCGAGGACGCGATCCAGGCCCCGCCCAGTCTGCCCAATGACCTCTTCACCGTCGAAACGTGGCAGGAAGGCGTGATCAAGACGCTGGCGGAGTTCATTCGGGAACATGGGCTGAAGGGGGGCAACGCCGCGAAACGCAAGAGCCAGGCCAAGGAACTGCTTGGCGGCATCCTCCAACGCGCGAAAGCGCACCGCAGCCGCGTGGAAGCCCTGCAGCTTGGTCAAGCCGGTCTTGAGCACGACGCCTGGCTATGCCTCGTCGGCGTGGACTCCACGACGCGCGTCCTGCTGAAAATCCAAAAGAAGGGCGGCAAACCCTTCTTCAACTTGACTGGCGACGACCGCTTGAATAAGTGGGGTGATAGCGACCCCCAACAGAAGATTCTCACGGGAGACGGGACCGTCCCGTATCTCGGCGCCGAACCAAGCTTCCTCGGGCGGGAAAATCTCGTGTGCCTTCGACCAGACGACTTCGGATACTGGGAGATCGCTGACAGAGCATTTCGAAGACTGGTCGGGTTTCACGCCATCCTGCCGCGGCTCAACCTCGCGCAACGGCTCATCATCAGCCATCTCCGCGGCAAACCCACCAAAGGCATCTGGGGCCGCCCCGCCCCCGGCATCAGCAATAGCGAGTGGAGTCCACCCATCAAGAACCTGAAAAACAAAGCGTAAACAGGCGGCTGGCGTCTCTGCAGCCCGTAATGTGTAGAGGCGCCACCCCTGCCGTCATCCCAGCGAAACAGGGATACATATCCCAAGAATAGCACGCACCCGGTGGAATCCTCTTACCGACCTCATAATTCATATATTCAATTCATATATTTATGAAGGGGGATGACAAAGGATGACAATCTATCCAGGCGGTATCCAAAAACAAAAAATATGGAAAGCGGCCGGAAAGATTGTCATCCTTTGTCATCCCGGGCGGTGGCCGGAGCAGTACGCCCCGCCCGCAACGGCGCTACGCCCGTCCGCCCTCCGCTTTCTCCACGTATTCCCAGGACTCTGCGCGAAACCGCACTCTTTCAAGCGCGGGCAGAGCATTTGTTGTTTGACGGGGCTGCGGCGCTCAACAAAAGACATACCCCTCTATTAACACTGTCCCCAGCGTTCCACCCCTGCGGGACTCCCCCATACCATGAGGTCCTTAGGACGGAAACCAAAATCGACCCCTGCACCGTAGGTTTTGGGACTCCTGCCGGGGTCGATTTCTTGAGACCATGTGATAGTGGCATCCATCCACGAGAAGAATCATTTATCACCTTGACGCGAAAATACGAATCCTTCCCGGCAGGGATGACAGAGGATAGCCAGGGGTATTGCGTGCGCCAGCACGCAATACCCCTGGAAACGAGGACCACACGAATCGACTCCGGCAGGGGGCGCAGAAACCTACTTATGGAATGCCGGCTTCTTTCAGGTCCGCAGACGCCTTTGGCGATTGTAGTGGTTGTCCTGTCCCAAAGCCTTATTGGCCGTGTTTGCGGTTCCGCATCCGCGCCGAGGGAGGAAGATCGCTGCGAGGAGTATACCCCTTCCATCGAACCAATGCGCCACCGCGCGGCGCTCGCTACACCCATTCGCTTGCCATACGATTCGCACCTTGTACACCGCTGGAAAACGACGCCGCTTAGCGCACGGCTCCCTCTCCGGGTCCGCAATCCGCACGGTATCACAGGAGGTGTGACTCCCCACCACCGCTGTGCGAAACCAAAACCCGTCCTTCCTGGCGCGCTACCACATCATCTCTTTCCCTCGATCTCGTTATGGTCCATAATAGGTTCCTTCTCCAATAGCCTACACTACGTGGGGCGTCTGCCGCCTCAGCCTTCCTTAACGACGCGTGCGTCGATCAGATTGGCGAGGTGCTCGATGTCACGCGTGTGGTTGCCGTAGAACAACACCCGGTGCAGCATGGTCATCATGGGATGGATGCCATGATCTGGGCCAAGGATGCCGCCGCCCCAGGTCCGGGTCATCCGTTCGGCGTCGTCCACTTCGGTTCGCACTTGGGTGCGGCACGCGATGGTGGATTTGTCCGGGACTTCTGCGATCACGCCGTTCGACACCAGAAACGTGTCGAGATCGACGAACTTCGTGCGCGTAATCTCTTGTCCCACGCGATAAAGGACTTCGGGCACGGCGCCGTCGCCGCCTACTTCCGAATGTCCCCGTAGCAAATACTCGGCGGCCTCGCCGTCGGGACCGTCCATCTTGAGCGCGCCGGTGCAATGGGCAAGCCACATGGAGTTCTGGGCCGTGTCTATGTAGTTGTTGCCTTGGAAGCCGGGCAGATCAAAGGCGTACTGGAAAAGCATCATGGTCCAAAGCGAATCCATGTCGCCCTCGCACACGGCGGGGATGCCACGGTCGCGCAAGCGCGTGAAGGCAAGACAAGGGAAGCCCCGTTCAAGCCAGCCCAGGCAACCGCCCACGGTGACGGCGTCGGCCTGTTCTTCTTCGATGAGCTGGTCGAAGGCCAGGCACATGCGGGAGGCCATGACGACGTCGTTACGCGAAGGCTCAATGACCTCCCGCGCCTCGTTAATCCAGCGATCGGTTTCGGCTTCGACGGCCTCTTGATCGAGACCATCGATAATGTCCTCGACGCGCTCGTACGGTATCTCCACAACGTCGGCGCCCAGCTTTTCCTTGACCTGATCCGGGTCGCAGCTCGCGTGCGTTCCCGCCGCATTGGGAAACAGCAATGCCCGGCTTTGCTTCATAAGCGGGGGCACGCGCAACAACTTCGCCGCCCGTTCCAGTTCGCCGTAGTCGCTGCTGGAGAACAGCGTCACCGGATGGCCCTCTTCCCGCCAGTGGGGGGGATACATCCAATCGTGACCGCTGCCAGGATAGGAATACACGGCGGCGGGCCGGTTCGCCTCAAGCACGGGGGGCATCACCCCAATGAGCCAGCCGATGCCGCTGGAGATGGCAAGAACGGACGCATCCTCGCCCGCCTCTTCCATCAAGGCGGCGGATTCGTCGGGGCTGTTCACATGGCCAGTGACAAATTCCACGTTGCCGAGGTTGTTCTCGATCTCATCAAGACGAGCGCGGATGGCGTCAAAAGCGTCTCCGCAGATGTCCCAGCTCCGGTCGGGCGGCCCCTGTCGACCCAACAAGGTGCAGATGCGCACTTTCCTGTCCCGCGCGGCCCTGGGTTGGTTTGCCTGAGTCCCAGCCGCCAGGCCGGGGGTGAGAAAGCCTGCAGCCGTCACGGCTCCAGCCGTGGCCATGAATTCCCGGCGATTTATCGAGTTGGAAAAGCAGGATCCACACATAACCATAATCTCCCTTTATCCCCCAGGCGCAATGCCTCACCGTAGGCCAAATGAGTGGCGCGCCTGTCGGGCTCTCAAGCGTCATTGAAGATGACTTCACCTGACCGAGGCGGATGACAACAGAAAACGCCTTTGCCTCGCCCTTAAGGTATCGTTCTGCCTTTCCTCGCCGGTTCGGGCACGTCCCCGTCTATTGGAAAGCCAACCCGAACCGGAAGAAGAACTGTCACCCTAGCTCGTCCCATTGACCCGTCAACCGGTGCCTCCCGCACCAACCCAATGGTGGGTAACATACGGCTCCCCGTAATGGCGCCACGCCGCTACAGATTGCGGATGGAGACCGTTTAACAGCATCGGCGGTTCGGCTTCAAGCCGTACGAAGTTGACATGGCCGTCCATATAGAGGATGTTGCTGCCGCTAGGCGAGTGGTTGAAACTCATAATGCCTGGGCCTTCGAAATACTGCTGTCTCTCATAGCCGATCGTATCTTGCATGATCACGATTTCGCTTTGTGCCGCGGCGCCTGCGGCGGGATTGTTGATGTCGGTGATGAAGAACCGCTCGATGCCATCACGGACCCGGTGCTGCCAAACGGGGTTCAGGGTACCACCCGTATCATTAAGTGTGTGCCCAGCACCAATCCAAGGTCCTGTCATCCAAGTATCACGTAGCCCCTTCTGTCCGGCCACGTGGCCCTCCGCCGTTAAGTAGTAGCCCACGTCGGATGTGCACGTCTCGTCCACATGCGTGAGAGCGCCCTCCGCAGCTAGCTGATGGAAAGTAGCGGTCCCCCACCTCTGCGAGTTCGTATTGTGAGCGTCAAACCAAAGCATGGCCATCTCGCTTCCCGTACGCACTACATAGCCGTAGTAGTAGTAAGAGATGGGATGCGAAAGTATATGCATCATGCAAAGGTTTCGTTCCCAATCCTCACCGTACTGGCTGTTGGCGATGCGCCGGATCTGCGCGCCGAAATCGTTCTCAATGGTGACTGGAAGGCCTGCCATTCTACCTCCAACGTCGCTGGGACAACGCGCGATGGCAGGGTCCGTCCAGTAATCCGGATAGATGGCCTCGGCATGGTAACTCCGGAGCAGGCATTCGTTAAATCCGCGATAACCCATCTCCGGTGGATAATACTCGCCCCGGCTCTCATTCGCGTACATCTTGAATATTTGCCCGAATTGCCGCAAGTTGTTCGCGCAGCTCGAGCGGCGGGCGGCCTCGCGAGCCCGGGCGAGGGCTGGTAGCAGTATCGCGGCCAGAATACCGATGATAGCGATCACCACCAGCAGTTCAATGAGGGTGAAGCCCCGCCTTTTCTTACACATTTTGGATTCCTCCGTGGTCGATGACACATGTGTTTTGTCCAAGGCTAACTCTCCCAAAGCTTTACCAGAAGCGGTGGCTACCTCATTCAATCCATCAACCACCCCCTTTCACACGACCTTGTGACGAGCGCATCCGCGATTTGCCTTCAACAACGGCCTTTTCAGGCGCCGTAGAGGCCGTTACTGGTCATTTTGGCGGCTGTTTGCCTTCGAGTTCGTATAGGCGTTGCCGAAGCTTGAACATTCCCCGGCGATGCCATGAGGCCACCGTTTTAATAGAAACCTCTTGGATCTGGGCGATTTCGCGCAACGTCATGCCCACCAACTCTTTCAGAACAATGGTTTCCCGTTCTTGTTCGCGCAATATCTTCATGGCTTCATCCATGAGGTCCTTGCTTTCGGCGCAAGAACATTCAGGGGCAGCTAAGCTCCACCACGTATCGAAGCCCTCTGGCAAAGGAGGTTCACGGTTGGCGGAGCGGCGACGTTGGAGCGCTTCGTTCCGGACGGCCCGGAACATGTAAGGCCGTAGCTCACGTGGCAGCATATCCTTGTCCATTAGCTTTACAAAGGCCGTTTGCACGGCATCCTCCGCAAGACAAAACTCACCGGTCCAAATGAACGCGTAACTCACCAACGCGCTCCACGAACGGCAGTAAAATTGTCCCACTTCGCTTTTTGCCGCCCCCGCAATAGGTGACATTGCTCTCTCCAGCCGCCTCTGTTAGATCCATTATTGAGAAGACCAGATTTCTGCAGTCTGCATACAAAAACTCTTTCATCTTTTCTAAGTCATTATTATTATAGAGCAAGCTGCCCTCTCTGCCAAGGGAGTTGAGACAGTTCCTTGCCGTAAACCAGTGTAGCGGGCGAGGAGCGAGGGAGCATGAAGAAATCGACGGACCGAGATGATGTGGTAGCGGGCCTTGGCTGGGCTTGAGTTTCGCGTAACGGCTTATCCATCAGCCATCTCCGCGGCAAACCCACCAAAGGCATCTGGGGCCGCCCCGCCCCCGGAATAGGGGAGAGCGAGTGGAGCCCGCCCATCAAGAACCGGAAACCGAAGAAGTGACCCGTTCGATGCTTCTCTACGCCTAGCCAATGGCCTTGGAGACGTTGCAGATGTCCATCGTACTATGGTTTAGCTTCGCCTCACTCGATCCCGAACACGACGTTAATCACCGCCTGGATGTCGTAGGCGTTCACCCAAATACAACCCTGCATCCAGAATCTTACGGGAGGAGTTGAGAGACATTTCTGCCTTGTTTTAGCCAGTTCCTTTATGGCACGATTTGATGCATGTGCGGAGCTTTTCCGTGCGTGGACGTGTGCTCGGCGGTACCGAAGTTCGTTTGCCAAACGGGCTCAAGGAGGAATAGGCTCCATGCGTGTTTTAGTAGTCGGAAGCGCCAACGCGGACCTCGTTACCCGCGTCCCCCGGTGCCCGCGGCCTGGGGAGACACTGTTGGGCTCGGGCTTTTTCACAGAGGCCGGGGGAAAGGGCGCCAACCAAGCTGTCTCCGCTGCCCGCCTTGGCGCGGACACGGCTTTTCTCGGCTGTGTCGGGAATGACGCTTTGGGGACCATGCTCGAGGCAAGTTTGCGGGAGGCCCACGTCGATGTGACCGGCTTGCAACGCTCGGAGGACCACCCCAGCGGAACCGCGGTCATTGTCGTGGCGGAAGACGGAGAAAACGCCATTGTGGTCACACCAGGGGCGAACGGGGCCGTTACGCCAGCGCTCATCGAAGCCCATGAATCGCTGTTCGCACAGGCGGACGCCGTGATTACCCAATTCGAGATCCCCTTGGAGACGGTGGCCGCCGCCTTGCGTATGGCCCGTAAGCACAATTGCATGGCGGTCCTGGACTGCGGCGCGGCCCCGCCGGAAGCGCGGGAAGTGCTCGCGCACGCCACCATCGTGTCCCCTAATGAAACCGAGACCGCCACCCTTACGGGCCTAAACGTGGCCCAGCTGGAAGATGCCCAAACCGCGGCGGCGGCGTTGCGGGATCTTGGCGCGAAGGAGGTCGTGCTAAAGCTTGGTGCTCAGGGCGCCTTTTACCTGGGCCAGCAGGGCAGCCATTACGCGCCTGCCTTTGAGGTGGACGTGGTGGACACCACAGCAGCGGGAGACGCTTTTACCGCGGCGCTTACCGTTCAATGGCCGAAAGGCAACTTCGAGGATGCCCTGACCTGGGCCAATGCCGCGGGCGCCGCGGCTTGCACCCGCCAAGGCGCACAACCCGCCATGCCAACGGTCTCCGAGGTAGAGAAGCTAGCAAGTCTTCAGGGCTAAATTTGTGGATGTTCCGAGTGAGTGTGACTGAGCGGAGTCAAATATGCTGTCACAAGTAAATCCATCCCGTAGGGATGACAGATGATACCCCTGGAAACAGACGTACTGTACGCGCTTGAGTTTCGAGCCAGTGCAGTGAAACGCCACCGATCATATCACGCGGCGGCTTTCGATCCTTGGGACCGGCGGTACTGGTCAATGATGACGGCCGCCACAATCACGCACCCTGTGATGAGCCGTTTCGTCGATTCTTGCGCGCCGGCTTGGGCAAGCCCTGCGTCAAGCACAGAAATGATGAGCACGCCAAAAAATGTGCGTACGACTGAGCCACGTCCGCCCATAAGGCTAGTACCCCCGATCACGACTGCCGCAATGACTTGCAGCTCGAAGCCAATGGCGAAGTTAGGATTGGCCGCGGACACTCGGGCGGTTTGAATGAGGCCGGCCAAACCCGCAAGTCCGCCCGCAAGGGTGAACACTATCACCTTGTAGGGTCGCGGATCGATGCCGGAAAGACGAACAGCTTCTTCATTCGTGCCGATTGCGGTGAGATATCGGCCGAAAAGGGTGCGGGTCAGCACAACTTGGCCCACTACCACAAGGGCGATGGCCATCAGGAATGGAAGGGAGAGCCCCATTACCGAGGTGGTGCTCACCGCTTCAATGGGAGCGCCCACGTAGATCGTGCGGAAGCCAGTGGTGAGGTAGGCCGCGCCCCGGGCGGCCTCGAGCATGCCTAGGGTCACTATGAATGGCGGCAGCGTCCACCGAATGATGACAAGGCCATTGATCGCCCCACAGGCGAGCCCCGCAAGAATGCACATTAGAATCGCAAGCCCCAAAGAGAACTCCCAATTCACCATGGCGATTCCGAGCATGGCGCTAGCCAGCGCCAACACCGAGCCTACGGATAGGTCAATGCCGCCGATGATAAGCACGAAGGTCATGCCCACCGCCGCAACGGTCATGGCGGGAAGCTGGTTTGCAACGGTGTAGAAGGTCACCCGGGTGAAGAAATGCTCCGTCACGAAGCCGAACACGACGACTATCACCGCCAGCGCCACCACCATGCCGATGGCGTCCCCTACCATCGCCCGGAACTGCGCTCCTGTGCCCTTGAGCCAACTCGCGGCCATTATGTGGATTGTTCCTTATTCTTCATGCCTGTGTAACCCTGTGTCCGCTAAACGCCGCCGCCATAATGCGCTCACGGTCCATGTTGTCCCGGCTGAATTCGCCCGCTACCTTGCCGGCGGACATTACGAGAATCCGGCCGCAAACAGCCATGAGTTCGTAGAGATCAGACGAAACAAACACGATGGCTTTGCCATCGCGCGCCAAGTCGTTGAGCATACGGTAAATCTCGAACTTTGCGCCCACGTCAATGCCCCGCGTGGGTTCGTCGAAAATGAGAATGTCACAGTTCCGGTAGAGCCACTTCGCGATGACCACTTTCTGTTGATTGCCGCCGCTAAGTTGAACGGCAAGTTGCTCGATCGACGAGCACCGGATCCGCAACGAATCCACATAGCGTTGGGCCACGTCCCTCTCTTCAGACAGCTTGATCCAACCGGCGCGGCACAGTTCGCGTAGCCGGGTAATCGTGGTATTCACCCGGAGGGGCAGGGGCAGAAACAGCCCGAGTTCCTTGCGGTCTTCCGTGAGCAGCGCAACGCCCTGGCGCACAGCATCCGCCGGGCGCCGAATGCGGGCGGGCCGCGTTGAACCATCCAGGTACACAGCTCCCGCTTCCGGCCGGTCCGCGCCAAACACGGCGCGCATGGTTTCTGTGCGGCCCGAGCCTATTAGGCCGGCCACGCCAAGAATCTCCCCGTAGCGCGCCTCGAAAGATATGTCCTGAACCTTGGCCCCGCAACGAAGTCCCTCAACGCGTAGCGCCACCCCGCCCGGCTCCGGCGGCGGCTCGGGTGCGCTTTGGGCCACATCGCAGCCCGCCATCTGACGGATAAGACCATCAGCGTCTATCTCGCTAGCCGCCTCCACGGCCACCACCGCCCCGTCACGAAGCACCGTGATTCGGTCGCTGATCCGCAGCACCTCGTCGAGACGGTGGGAGATATACACAATGCCCACACCTTCTCTTCGTAGCCTTTCGAGCTGGGTAAACAGCAGCTCAACTTCACTGTCCGTAAGCGAGGCCGTGGGCTCATCAAGAATAAGCACCCGAAAACTCCGGGACAAGCCCGCCGCAATCTCGACCATCTGTTGCTGAGCCGTGCCGAGCAGGTTGACCGGTACGGAGGGGGCGACCCCATGAAGCCCAATGCCAGCCATGGCTTCCTTGGCCGCATGGTCCAGACGCTTGTATTGAATGAACCCTAGCCGGCGAGGCATGCGTTCAAACAGGATGTTCTCGGCCACCGTCAGGTTGCCAATCAGGTTGAGTTCCTGCATGATCATGCGCACGCCCTGCGATTCCGCGTCGTGGCGCGCCTTTGGAGCGTAGGGGCGGCCGAGCAATTGCATTTGCCCCCCATCCGGAGATTCGACGCCGCCTACGATTTTTGTCAGGGTGCTTTTCCCAGCGCCATTCTCTCCCACCAATGCGTGGATTTCCCCACTGCGGAGGTCAAAATCCACCTGCGAGAGAGCTTGGACCCCGGGAAACGCCTTATCAATGCGCTTGGCTGTTAGCAGGGGGGCGCCGGAACTGCTCACGTCGAGAGCGTGTCCCTGGTGATTAGGTCTACCGGCGTCTCCACATCCTCGGGCGTTTCGCCCTCGATCATATCAAGCGCATGTTCAATCCCGTAGACCGCAATCTTGTCGGCGTGCTGGTCTACCGTGCAGAGTATTTGGCCCTCCGCCAGCAAGCGTTGCACGGCGCTGATGTTGTCGAAGCCCACTACGTGAATGTCGTCTGTCTTACCTGCTTCCCTCAATGCCGCCACTGCGCCAAGGGCCATGCTGTCATTAGCGCACAAGATGGCGCGGAGATCCGGGTGCGAGTTAATCATCCCGGAAGCGATGGGGACAGCATTATCCGTTTCCCAATAGGCCGTCTGCGAACTAACAAGCTCAAGGCCGTGCTCCTCAATGGCGTCTTCGAAGCCTAGCCGCCGCTGGACGCCGTTGTACGCATTTGGGGCCCCCTCGAGGATGGCAACCTGATCCCCGCTCTCCAACTGTTCCGCTAGGTAGTCAGCCGCCAGCCGGGCCCCCTTCCGGTTGTCCGGTCCCACAAACGGGATACGCACGTCTCGGTCAGCCAGCACGTCATCATCCAACTTATTGTCAATGTTAAGCACGACGATCCCCCGGTTCATCGCCCGCTGGCAAACGCCCACAAGCGCCTGGGAGTCCGCCGGCGCGATGACGATGGCGTCGACGCCTTGGGCAATCATCTGTTCCACCATGCCGACCTGTTCAGCCACATCCGTCTCGTCCCGCATACCATCTATGCGAAGCCGGTAGAGCTCCTCATGGTTGGCGTGGTGTTCGCGCGCACCTTCCTCCATTGTTGTAAAGAATTCATTGGCTAACGATTTCATGACCAGCGCATCAAGCCGTCTAAGATCTTACCGGAGATGGTATTGTCCTGCCATTTGCGATCTTACCGAAACCAAGGAGGTTGGCAGTGGCAGGAGAACGGACATTGAGCACATTGAAGCGGTATCGGGAATTGTACAGCAAGGCGAATCGAAAGGAGCGTAGCGGGTTGTTGGACGAGTTTTGCGAGCTGACGCAGTATCACCGCAAGTATGCGATCAGTCTGTTGAGCAAGCCGGCGGATGCGCCAGCGCCGGGTTCGCATCAACGCAAGCGCGGCCCAACATATTCGGCGACATGCATCAAGGTGTTGGAACAGATATGGCAGGCGGCGGGCCGCCCATGGTCAGAGCGGCTCAAGGGGATGTTACCTTACTGGCTGCCTTGGGCGCGCGGGCGCTTAAGCTTGCTAACGCCGGCTGTGGAGGCGGAATTACTGGCGATGAGTCCACGACAAATGGACCGGCGCTTGCAGCCCAAGAAGCGCCAGCTCAAAAAGCGGATGTATGGCCGCACCAAACAAGGCTCGCTACTCAAACATCAGATTGCCGTGAAGACGGAACAGTGGGATGTGGATGAGCCCGGCTTCTTCGAGATTGATTTGGTCTCGCACTCGGGTCCGCACGCTGCCGGCGAATTCCTGTACTCACTTAACATCACCGACATCTACACGGGGTGGTGTGAAACCCGCGCCATAATGGGCCGGGGCGAAACGGGTGTGGTCGAGGCGTTGGATGAGATGCGCGCCGCCCTGCCGTTTACGCTCAAGGCCATTGACTGCGATAACGGTTCGGAATTCATCAACCACCACCTCATGCGGTACTGCCAGCGGCACGGGATCCAATTCACGCGGGGACGCCCTTACCGGAAAAACGACAACGCTCATGTCGAACAGAAGAATTGGACCCACGTGCGTAAGCTGGTGGGGTGGGACCGCTACGACACCGCCGCCCAACAAAACGCGCTTAACGAGCTCTATGAAGATTGTTGGGGGCCCATGATGAATCTCTACCAGCCTTGCGTTAAGCTCAAGCAAAAGGTCCGGATAGGCTCGCGGGTCACCCGGCGCTACGATCAGGCTCGCACGCCGCTGGACCGCCTGGCCGCGTGCTACGCCGAAGGCGAAAGGCCCGCCTCGATCCAGGCCCTGCTCGATCAACGCGGCCAATTGGACCCCTTTGCCTTGGCCGAAACCATTGAAAAACGCCTCGAAGTCATCACTCAATCACCGGAAAAAGCCGGTCAATATACACCCTCACAAACAGAAGCCGGGCATCGCCGCCCGAAGGCGGCGGCGCCCAAACAACCACAGCCTCAACCCCCTATGTAGGGTAAGAAAGCAAATGGCTTGACGTTCCCCATACCGGTAAGATTCTTAAATGACTTGACACG
>PUOI01000030.1 GCA_003552765.1 Candidatus Hydrogenedentota bacterium
ATGTTCACCCACGCATGGAGGCAAGGCTGCAGCGTTCCTTTTGAACTCCAACCGGAGCCAATCGTGGGGCGCAAAGCCGCATTGTCCACAAAGTAAGGGCTGAAGGAGTATTAAGAACTGGCGGGCAGGAACTCCACGGGATCCAAGACGTTGATGCCGCCGGATTGAAGGGTGGCGATGGCGCCGTCGGTGTTCTCGAACCGCATGAACAGAACGGCCCTGCCGACGCGTCCGAACGTGAAAGCGTACATATACTCGAGGTTATGGCCGCCCTGTTCAATGACGTTGAGCACATTGGCCAGGCCGCCGGGCTTGTCCGGCACTTCGAGCGCGATGACCTCATCCACCCGCACGACGCACCCAGCGCTTTCGAGGGTGGCCTTGGCCTCTTCCCAATCCGCGACGATGAGGCGCAGAATGCCGAACTGTTCAGCGTCGGCCAGACACAGGGTAAGGATGTTGATATCCGCCTTGGCCAGCACATCGCAAGGGTGTTTGAGATGGGCGGGTTTGTTCTCTAGAAACAGGGACAACTGCTTGAATTTCATGGCTCACTCCCTTGGGATCGGCTTCAAGACCGGAGTTCAGCCCTCGCGTTTATCGATTATTCGGCGGGCTTTTCCTTCGCTGCGTTTGAGGGTTTGGGGCTCGACCAGGCGCACGGTGACGCGCAACCCTAGCACATGTTCCAACGCGTCCGACAATCGCTGGTGCAAGTGCTCCATGCCCCGGACGGTGTCGCTGAACACCTCGGGGGTTACTTCGACGGCGACTTCCATCTGATCAAGCCCGTGTGCGCGGCTTAGCTCGATCTGGTAATGCGGTTGCGCGCCTTCCACTTCAAGCAAGGCCGTCTCGACCTGCGAGGGGAAGATGTTGACCCCGCGGATGATGAACATGTCATCGCTCCGGCAACTGATGCGGCGCATGCGCCGGATGGTGCGTCCACAAGGGCAGGCCTCGGTGATGAGGGACGTGATGTCGCGCGTGCGGTAGCGAATCATGGGCATGGCCTGTTTGCTCAACGTGGTGAGCACCAATTCGCCCTCCGCGCCCTCGGGCAACGTTTCTCCCGTATCCGGATCAATGATCTCGGGATAGAAGTGATCCTCGAAAATGTGGAGCCCGTGTTGCGCGCCGCACTCGCTCGCCACGCCCGGCCCGATGATCTCGGAAAGCCCATAGATGTCGTACGCGTGGATGCCGGTGTGCTGTTGGATGCGGTCCCGCATGGCCTCGGTCCAAGGTTCGGCGCCGAAAATGCCCGCGCGCACGGACTGTTCCGAGAGATCAGCGCCGAGTTCCACTGCACGTTCCATAAGATAAAGGAAATAACTCGGCGTACAGCATATGGCCGTGACGCCGAAATCCCGCATGACCATAATCTGGCGATCGGTGTTGCCGCCCGAGATGGGGATCACGGTGGCGCCCAAGGCTTCCGCGCCGTAGTGTGCGCCTAGCCCGCCGGTGAAAAGGCCGTAGCCGTAGGCGTTTTGGATGATGTCGCCTTGATGCAATCCGCACGCGGCGAAGGTGCGCACCATTACTTGGGACCAAACGGCGAGATCGGATTCCGTATACGCGACGACGATGGGCTTGCCTGTTGTGCCGCTTGAGGCGTGCAGCCGCACCACCTCGCCCATGGGACTGGCGAACAAGCCGAAGGGATAGGTGTCGCGCAGATCATCCTTGAACGTAAACGGAAGCGTCTCAATGTCCTTGAGCGTGGTGATATCGGATGGCGTGACGCCTCGCGCCTCGCACCGTTCCCGGAACAACGGGACGTTGGCATACGCGCGTGACACGATCTCCCGTAAGCGATCCAACTGAAGGCAACGTAATTGAGCCAGGGGCAAGTAATCCGGCGCGCTGGCTATGTGAAACGGATGCCTTGGACAGTCTTCCACCGTTTGATCTGGCATGGTGTTGTCCCCCTATCCCTGGTTTCTTCTGGGGCGCGACACAGCGTTGAGTCCGCCCATAATCTGCTCCACCTCCCGCGCATAGGTAAACATGCGCTGATTGGCCTCGTGCAAGGCGGGGGGGAGGCATTCCTGAATCGCATCCACCCAACAACGCTCCGGAATGTCGAGATGCACGCTCAACACCGCGAGCAGCGCCACGTTGATCATGCGCGCGGCCCTCGCGGCGCTCTCGGGGTCGTCATCCTTGAACAAGAAAGGCGCCGCATCCGGCGTGATAAGGCGTCCGCCGGGTTTGAGGCGGTGACGGTTGGGGCCGATTTGCGTGGGCTCGGTAATCACGAGGAAATCCGCCGCGCGCGCCGGGACCATCGGGCTGTGCACTAGCTCCCCGTAGCGCACGTCGCTGCTGACGGAGCCGCCCCGCTGGCTCATGCCGTGAATCTCGCTTTGCTTGACGTCGTATCCCGCGGCGAAGACGGCCCGCGTCAGGATGTCAGCCGCCGTGACGATTCCTTGTCCGCCCAGCCCGGCTATAACGATGTTTGTAACTGCGTTGCGCTCGCTCATGATTCCGCGGACTCACATTGGGCTTGGAACTTCTCGAGATGCCGGCTC
>PUOI01000174.1 GCA_003552765.1 Candidatus Hydrogenedentota bacterium
AACTCCGGTCACGCTCGGGGATGTGAACGGTGTCGTTCAAGCGCAGCAATTTGCCCACCTTCGGGCGCAGTTCCACCCAGTGAAAGGCGCAATTTCCGGAACTGAACCGCATGTGGCCGCCGGGGTCCAGGCCCAGACACGCCCCGATCAAGAGGTCGTTCATGGCGCCATGCGTGATAAGCCCCACGCGTGTGTCGGTCGCCTCGTACTTTTTGCGCAGCCAGTTCTCGATGTACTTGACGCGTTTCCACGCTTGCTGGAAGCTTTCCGGCAACGAGTGGCTCCACTTGGAAACCCGTCCGTTCTCCATGTGCACCATGGGAAAACGCTGGGCGATTTGTTTGGCGTCCCACAAAATGTTATTGGCTCCGATCTCGAAGTTGGCCGGAAGCAGAATGGTTTTCACACCGCTGATCTGGTGAATGCGCGCGGCTGTTTGCAGGTTGCGTTGCAATGGTCCGCAATACAACACGTCCAACCCCTCGTCAAGCACGCGCTGGCCGGCTTCCTCGGCCTGGCGCAACCCGCGCTCCGTGAGCGGAGGATCTCCGGGCCTGCACTGAGCGCCCTCGAGATTGCCTTCTGATTCACCATGCCGTATCAGTAATAGACGCATGGGATTCCTCTCAGTAACGGATGATCGGCCTCCGGGATGGATGGCCATCCATGAGCATCACCGCTACAGCTATTGCGCGGGGTCCCCGCGCAGGCTAATCTCGACTACTAAGGCGGCGTCGTTCCGGCCGGCCAGCATGGTCAGACTGTCCACGCGCCGAGCCCGGGCCATCCAGGCTTCCGCCGCATCCTCAAAACTCTCCATAGTATACTCTCTTAGCGCATCAATTTTACATATTTGCCTCAGGACCTCCGAAATCGCCCCTGTAAGCGGTTCCGGGTGAATGCGCAAATAGAGGTTGCCCTGCGGCGGCGGCGTCTCGTTGGGGTTCTGTTCAAGCGCCCGACGCAACGCCTGGCGGTTACTGGCGGCGGCCATGCCACTGGCGCCGACGGCGAAGGATGGCTCAATGCTGGGACCGCCTATGGCGGGAAAATACACGATGGCGCCGTCCTCCGTCTCGCGGCCGTAACGCTGCGCGAGCGAAGCGCCTTCTGGCTCGCGGGGAAAACGCTCGAACTGCGTCCGCGCCAGCTCCTCGCCGGCTTCGCCCCGGAAGGTAAATTCGGGCATGGGAACGATTTCGTGGGGGTCAAAGTCCGTGACGCTCAAGGCGAATCCCGGTCCAAGCGGTCCCACTGTCTTGGTCAACATAAGCCCCATGGGAGGACGTGTGGGCTCATCACCCTCATCCGCTTCCTGGTCGTCCTGCTCTTGCTGCAATAGTTCCACGCTCTCTTCGGGCCAGTGGGTCCAATCGGCGTCAGCTAGGGCGGGCCATTCCAACACCGTTCCCACATCCGCAAGCAGTTCGCCTAGCGGCTTTCCGAAATTGGCGCTAAGCTCCACCATCCCCTCCGCGGGGGGAGGCAAGGGACGCGGCGCGAGACCGCCCAGCACAGGCTCCCATTCGCCCTCGGCTTCGCTGGCGAGCACGAATTCGCCCTTGAGATCGGCCTGGCCTGGCTCAAGGCGCAGCGCGAAACTCGCGGAGCGCAGCACGTCCCCCCAATCGTCGCTCTCATCGAAATAGATTACGCCACCCGCGTCCTCCACGCCGGAGCCTTCCACCGTCGTGTCAAAGCGTTCCTGCGTCATCGCCTCGTTGGGGCGCAGTGTAAGGGCCTGAATGAGCCGGTCCCTCGAAGGGCTCACCACCAGCGTACGGCCGCGAACGGCATAGTGCAGGTCCACGTCCGGCAACCGCCGCAACCGCAACCCGCCGGCGTGGTCGGACTCCGTCCATGGTCCCAAGCGGCTGTAGCGCTCGAGTAAGGCGCCAATGTGGGACATGCGCGTGACGAACAAGACATCATCGAAGGATTCGAGATCGTTGCCCGCCGCGTAGCCCAATCCGCCCAAGATGTTGTGCAGAATCCATGGCGGGACAGGCGGCTCCTGCGCAAGCAAATCGCGGACGGTCTCGCCCGCGCCGGGAATCGCATCCCAGACGAACGACGCCGCTAGGCGCTCGCGCTGCGGCAGCACTTCGCTCACGAACACGCCATACTTTTGTTGCGCGGGGAGTACGCCGTGCAAGGGAGTGGTGTCCCGGCTGACCCAGATGGCGTGAACAATGAGCGCCAGCGCAATCAAAACCAACGCGTTCCGGAACCATGCCGGACGGTGCGGGCCGAAGCGCCGCTTGTTTCCTTTGAGCCCCCCCTTGCTGGGCAACGATCGGAGCGTCTCGCTCATGCGGCGTCCTCCTGGCCGTTCAATTCCTCCTCGTGCGCGTCTGGGTCTGGTTCCACAAGCACCTCCATCCACTCAACCCATGCCTGGCCCGCCGGGGTGATGGCGGCGTACAACCGCCGGCTTCCAGGTTCAAAGACCACGTGCGCAACGTGGCGATCCGCGGGGGCTTCCCCGGTGTGACGCGTGTGCAGCGCCTCCCGCAGCCCGGCGCTGGAGAGCGACAA
>PUOI01000219.1 GCA_003552765.1 Candidatus Hydrogenedentota bacterium
AATGGACATGTTAGTTTATGTAGCACCGGCCTGTGCCCTGGCTGCACTTGTTTTTGCCCTTATTTTATGGATTAAGCTGGGCAAGGCCGAACCGGGTAGTGAACAGATGGTTGAGATTGCCGATGCAATTCATGAAGGAGCAATGGCTTTCATGAAGCGTGAATACACTTATCTTGCAGTTTTTGTGGTGGTACTAACCATCGTTCTTGCGACTGCAATTAACGTACTGACTGCGGTCAGTTTCGTGGTAGGAGCCATCTTTTCCGGAACTGCCGGTTATGTGGGTATGACAGTGGCTACCAAGGCCAATGTGCGCACAACACACGCAGCAAGGTCTGGCATTAATCCTGCCCTGACCATTGCTTTTTCAAGCGGGACAATCATGGGTATGATGGTAGCCGGACTGGGTCTTTTCGGTTTGGGCATTCTTTTTATTTTTATCGGAGATCCTTCCGTAATTAATGGTTACGCTTTAGGGGCAAGCTCGATTGCCCTTTTTGCCCGTGTCGGCGGCGGTATCTATACCAAGGCGGCCGATGTTGGAGCCGACCTGGTCGGTAAAGTTGAAGCAGGTATTCCCGAAGACGACCCCCGCAATGCCGGGGTTATTGCCGATAACGTTGGCGACAACGTTGGCGATGTTGCCGGGATGGGGGCCGACCTGTTTGAGTCTTTCGTTGGTTCAATGATTGCTACCATGACCCTGGGGGTAGTCCTTTATGGTCTTGGTGGTATGCTTCTGCCGATGCTGGTTGCTTCAATCGGCATCCTTGCTTCTATCTTTGCTTTCTTTTTCGTGCGGGCCAAAGAAGGTGTCCGCCTGGGGGCAGTATTAGAGCGCGGCACCTGGGTCAGCGCTATTGTGGTTTTGATTGGTTCATTTTTCCTGATTCGAGCTTTCATCGAGCAGGGTGTTTTCTCCGATTACGGTCCCTTTATTGCCGTAATCGCCGGTTTGCTGGCTGGTGTTATTATCGGCCGGGTAACCGAATATTATACTTCTGATCATTACAAGCCGGTTCAAAATATCGCCAGGGCTTCATTGACCGGACCGGCAACCAATATTATCAGCGGTCTATCAGTCGGGATGAAGAGTACCGTTGTCCCGATTATTGCCATCGTGGCAGCGATTCTTGTTTCATATTCTGTTGCAGGTGTTTACGGTATTGCCATTTCCGCGGTAGGTATGCTTTCAACGGTGGGCATGACGGTTGCCGTTGATGCTTACGGACCGGTCGCTGATAATGCGGGCGGTATTGCCGAGATGGCGGAACTTGAACCTGAAGTGCGTGAAATTACCGACCAGCTTGATTCACTGGGTAACACTACCGCGGCGATCGGTAAAGGCTTTGCCATCGGTTCGGCTGCGCTGACCGCACTGGCTCTTTTTACCGCTTATGCCCAGGTGGCTGATTTGGCTGTGATTGATATTACATCACCACAGGTTATTGCCGGGTTGTTGATTGGTGGTATGCTTACTTATTTCTTCACTTCCCGGACCATGGAAGCGGTCGGAAATGCAGCCTTCTCGCTGATCGAAGAAATTCGCCGTCAGTTCAAGGAAATTCCGGGACTCATGGAATACAAGGCTAAGCCGGAATATGCCCGCTGTGTTGACATCAGTACGAAGGCGGCCCTTAAGGAGATGATCGTGCCCGGCCTGATGGCGGTTATAGTACCGCTGGCTGTAGGCCTGATACCTTTCCTGGGCAAAGCAGCGTTAGGCGGACTTTTAGCCGGCGCCCTGGTAACCGGTGTGCTGCAGGCTATTAATATGGCCAACGCCGGTGGTGCCTGGGATAATGCTAAAAAATTTATTGAAGCCGGAGAACACGGTGGCAAAGGCAGTGAAGCACATAAAGCAGCCGTGGTAGGCGATACGGTCGGTGACCCCTTCAAGGATACGGCCGGACCTTCGCTGAATATCTTGATTAAGTTAATGAGTATAGTGGCCCTTGTTTTTGCACCGCTTTTCTTCTAAAGCAGCCGCCCGGCACTCTTTTGAGTGCCGGGCTTTTTTCATACTTTAACTATGTGGGTAGATTAGTTTTACTGAAATCTATGCTCACTGATCGCTGCGCAATGAAATGATTACGGCTCAGTTTCAAGCCTTCGCCAGAGCTGCCCGCTCGACGGGCCGTCCGTGGCCCGACTCGCGGTGGCACACCTCGTGTGTGCCAGCCCGCTCCGGCTTTTACTTTGCCGCTTATTTCATATTGCTCGCTATACATTCGCATGAGGTTTCAGTAAAGCTTGAAGCTGAGTCAGGTTTAATTCAGCACGCAGCGATCAGTGAGCAAAGGCATTAATATGAAACTACAAAGCTAGATGATAAAGTAAATCAATAAAACAAGAAAAGAAGTATGATGATTAAACAAGAAGTTTAAGTGACGAGAAGAAGTCAAGGGAGGTGGAGTTAGTGAGCGAGGAGATGGATTACAAGAAGGCAGGTGTCGATATTGACGCGGCCGATGCCGCCGTGGAGCGGATCAAGGGCCTGGCCAAATCTACTTTCCGCTCGGAAGTGCTGCATGGGT
>PUOI01000449.1 GCA_003552765.1 Candidatus Hydrogenedentota bacterium
AAAACTTAAAAGATGCGCTGGATGGCTGCTCGGGAAGCTCAAGAAACCGGCTTTGTGGTTCTTTGGCGCCCCCCTCTTTTTAACTTTGTTTTCATTGGCAACGGCCTTTTGCGTGAGGTATGTGACGAACGAGCGTCTGATCACCGACGCCGCTCTGGCCCTGGAGGAGAGTGTGAATGCGCGCAGGCAGGGCGAATGCCTCTCGGGGGAATGGGGGGAATACAGGGCTTGGGGACGGTATGAGCCAAAAATGGGGCACCAGATCGCCATGCTGCACGATGTCGCACAATCACCGTTGACTACGCCCACGCATAGAAAAGCGGCACAGAGAGTGCAGGGCTGGCTCGTTGATTATTTTCAGCACGAAGGGGCGGATTACGTGGACTATGCGGAAGAGACGTATGGGCGCGACCAGCGTTTGTTCTTCGAAGGTTTACATGGCATCAACCGCAGAGCGCTGTTTATATATCAAAGGTTAGCGGGTGATAATGGTAACAATGAGGCCGATTAATATTTTAATTGTAATTTTCTTGTTTTTTTACCCTTTTATATCCTTTCCGGAGGAAAATTATGGAATTTGCGCCCTTCGAAAATGTTGCATGAGGGAAAATTTAAGGGACCCCCGGGCTTGCCGATACACAAAAAAATCTTGCAGCGCAAATTCCCAGCATGTCGGCACTTGAAATCTTATATCGATAGTGGTATAGTAAAACTAAAACATTATCGATAGGAGTCATAAAATGCCAACGGTTAAAGTATCCCCCAAATATCAGGTCGTTATCCCCAAAGAAATCAGAAAATTGCTGGAGCTTCGGCCGGGACAGGAAATGAGGGTGTTCGAGTACAACGGCCGAATAGAATACATTCCTGATCCTGATGTATCTGAAATGAGAGGTTTCGTCAAAGGCATAGATACACGGTTCGAGCGGGAGGAGGATCGGTTATGAATGTGGTCGATTCTTCCGGCTGGCTTGAGTTTTTCGCTGACGGCCCCAATGCTACCAATTTTGAGCCCCCGCTGCGCAAGGTGGATATGTTGGTCGTCCCGACCATAACGATCTATGAAGTATTCAAGGTTCTGCTGAGAGAGGCGGAAGAAAATAACGCCCTTAAGGCTGTTGCAGCGATGCAGCAGGGGGAGGTAGTCGAACTTGACTGCAGCATCTCCATCAATGCTTCCAGACTTAGCCTGAAATACGACCTGCCTATGGCGGACAGCATTATCCTGGCGACGGCCCGACGATATGGCTGCGTTGTCTGGACGCAGGACAGCGATTTTGAAGGGTTGGACAACGTTAAATTTTTTCCGAAATGCTCGTAAAATGAAACACGATTCCATACATCTGCGCGGCGTGAGGGTGCATAACCTCAAAAACGTCGATGTTGACGTGCCTAAAGGGAAATTTGTTGCCGTCACCGGACTCAGCGGCAGCGGTAAATCAAGCCTGGTGCTCGATACGCTCTATGCCGAAGGACAGCGCCGGTACGTCGAATCGTTCAGCCCCTACGCGCGACAGTTCCTCGAACGTATGGATAAGCCGGACGTGGATAAGATCGAAAATATACCGCCCGCTATCGCGATCGAACGCAAAAACCCCGTGAAAAACCGACGCTCAACCGTCGGCACGGCCGCCGAGATCAGCGATTACCTCCGGCTGCTGTTTGCCCGAATCGGCACCCCCTGCTGCCTCCATTGCGATATCCCGATTCAAGCACATTCCGTCAGCCATATAGCTGCTGAAATAGCTGAACTCCCCGACAAAACCCGCTTCACCGTCGGCTTTCCGCTCAGACTCTCCGCCGAACTGGCTCTTGAAGAACAACTCGACCGGCTCAGGGAAATGGGGTTTATTCGTATATTATATCAGGGGCAAACCTACGACATTACTTCCGAGAATCCCCCCGAACTCGGGGACGGAGCGGATATCGAAGTCATTGTCGATCGGCTTGTCGCCGGAAAAAAGACCGTCGGACGAATGACCGAAGCAGCCGAAACCTGTTACAGGCTCGGAAACGGGCGCTGTATTGTCCGCACGCTCGACGGGGAGGTATATCGGTTTAATAAGAATCTGTGCTGCGCCGAATGCGGCTATACCGCACCGGAACTGAGACCGCAGCTTTTTGCTTTCAACAGTGCGCTCGGAGCGTGCGAGAACTGCTCAGGTTACGGTTCAACGATTGAGATCGACCCCCGGCGCGTCGTGCCCGACGAATCGCTTTCGCTTACCGAAGGTGCTGTGCAGCCATGGAACACCGACAGCACCGAAGAGTGCCTCCATCAACTGCTCGAGGGCGCTCCTAAAGCGGGAATACCTGTGGATGTCCCGTGGGAAAATCTCGACGACGAGCAAAAAGATCAGGTGATGCACGGCTGCGCGCATTTTTATGGCGTCATGGATTTTTTCGACTGGCTCCGGTCAAAAAAATACAAACTTCACGTCAGGGTTCTTTTAAGCCGATACAGGCAATATGTCACCTGCAGCAAATGCCATGGGACCAGGCTGCGCCCCGAAGCTTTGGCTGTGAAAATT
>PUOI01000571.1 GCA_003552765.1 Candidatus Hydrogenedentota bacterium
AATACGGGCGTCATCCGCAATGCGTGTAGGCAGAGATGAACCGCGGCGGGATGGCGCAGGGTTCGCGCAACCCACGTGCAGACGCGTTGCCGCCGCCGGACCAGCCGGGCATGCGCTTGCGTCCACGCCTGGGCATGACGCGCTTGATACCCTTCCGTCAGAAGTTCGTCAATAATGGGAGCAAGCGCGTGGGCGCCGCACATCGCCCAAGCCATGCCTTCGCCCGTAAACGGCTCAACGTAACCGGCTGCGTCGCCAAACACAAAGGCGCGTTCGCGAGCCACCGGGTGGCGCCGGACCGTGAGCGACGGCGCGCCTTTCCATGGCGCTTCTTCCAACTCTTTTGGGACAGGCCAGCCCGCATGAGCCAGCACGGCAGCCGCAGCCGCGGCCAAGCCGCCTTCAGCCCGCACCCAATCGGGGTCCAGCGCGGCGGCGGCGTTCAGTTTTCCGCCTTCGACACGCGCAAGCCCCACGTACCCCTGAGGCGCCCAAGCCATGTGTATGCAACCCCGGGCGTACTCCGGGCATTCCCCTTCCACTATGACCCCGGCGCCGATCCGGCTCTTGGCGTCAACCCGCCGCGCCGGCCCCTCTTCCTGCCATACATTGCCGGAAAGGCCCGAGGCATCGACAAAACAATGAGCCTGCACCTCCATTTCGTCCTTCGAGCGGCGGAGCGCAATGGGCCGAGCGCCTTCACGTGCTGGCCCCGCCTTGACACGCGTTTTCGTGACGAATGCCGCTCCAGCGTCGACGGCAGACTGCGCCAAGGCTGCGTCCAGCGCGCGGCGGCTGATCGCCTCGCCGGCGGGCAACGGCAACTCCGCTCCGGCCCGGCCGGTGCTCAGGCGGAAGCGCTCCAACGGCGCTGACCCATGCTTTCGGGGCAAACCGCCAAGACCGGCCGACTCCAACGCCGCCAATGCGCGGCCATTAAGACAGCCGCCACAGACTTTGTCTCGCGGGAAAGCGCTCCGATCCGCTATCAGCACCCGCCAATTGCGCCTTGCAAGCAGATAGCCCAGCAAGGCGCCCGCGGGTCCGGCGCCCGCGATAACCACGTCCCACCGGGTAAGGGGCAAATCCAACGCGCCCAAATGGTCGTTCATAACCGCCTCCATGACAGAAGATACCTGCACGGCCAGTGACGCGTAACACGCGCATTGCGGAGTCCGGCGCGTTCCGCCAGCGCGCGCGCCTCGGATTCCGTGAACGCGCCCTGGAGCGATCGCATCGCGTCGTGGTGAACCACTGGTGACCGGGTTAGCAAGCGCGGCGCGATAGCGGCCAGCAGCAGGCCGCCGGGGTTGCGCAATAGGTCGTTCACCAGCAGCGCCTCGCGGGTGACGCGCGCCAAACGTTGCAACACGCGGCAAGCATCCTCCTCGTGGAGATGGTGCAAGAATAGCGAACAACACACCACATCGTATTCGCCTCTAAGCTCTTCGTCGCCAAGAAGATCGAACTGAAAGAAACGCACGTCCGCCCCCGCCTGCGCCGCGCGTTTGCTGGCGAACGATAGCGCCATCTCACTGGCGTCGCAAGCGGCAATGTCCAGTTGGAGCCCTGCCCGTCTCGCTTTCTTCCACAAGCGCACCGGCACGTCGCCGCTTCCCGTGGCCACATCGAGCACACGCAACGGTTTATGCCCAGCGTTTTTTCGGCGCGCGGCCTCAAACACAGACGGCCACAGTATCCGCGTGCTTCCGCTGAACAGGTTGATTCGCGCCAGTCCGGTAAGCGCCGCCGCGTGAAGCGCGGGATCCAGCTCAGGATCGTCCATCCATTCGGCGCGCCGTCGACGCCGCGACACATCAGGCCATACGCTCAAGGGCATTTGCTCCTTTCCGGCCAGCCTTAGATGCATGACTGCACACCTCCCCAATCGCCGCGCAACGATGGGAATGTTGTTGCCTGGCGCAGCCGCTTACCCGGCCATCGGGGTCAACTCACTGGTAGCGGTGATCCTTTCCGTGGCTCCGAACACAAAAGGAGCCCTGAACCATTCCCTCTTGGGGGTGATTCAGGGCTCCTGAGTATAAATTGCCGGCAACGACCTACTCTCCCGTCCAGTTTCCCGGAAAGTACCATCGGCGCTGGTGGGCTTAACTGCCGTGTTCGGAATGGGTACGGGTGTGGCCCCACCGCTACTGCCACCGGCAAATATCGGCAACTATTCTTGACAGAGAATGCAAGGGTATCAACTCAAAGCGCCGTTCACAGTGCGCTAGAACGGATTATGGCATTCATGCGAGCGGACTCGCATGTTTGTGTAATTAAGGCCAAGCCTCACGAGCAATTAGTACCGGTAAGCTGAACTCATCACTGAGCTTACACATCCGGCCTATCAACCTGGTAATCTTCCAGGGCTCTTCAGGGACCTCTCGGTCCGGGGAGATCTTATCTTGGGAGGGGCTTCGTGCTTAGATGCTTTCAGCGCTTATCCCTTCCGAACATGGCTACCCAGCGATGCCACTGGCGTGACAACTGGATCACCCTAGGTTCGTCCACCCCGGTCCTC
>PUOI01000598.1 GCA_003552765.1 Candidatus Hydrogenedentota bacterium
CATCTGCGCATCGCCGAGGACTCCGTGGGCATGGGCTCCTATCAAATGGACTCCCACAACGTGCAACGCTACGTTACCGAGGAAGGCTACGTGCAGAACGAAGGCAACATCGAAACGCCGCCAGCCGGGCCGTATGCCATCAGTTATCGCTCTATTGTGCCGAGCAAGGGCGAGTGCGAAAATCTTTTCGTTCCGGTGGCTGTGTCCGCCTCGCACATCGCGTTCGGCTCGGTGCGCATGGAACCGGTGTTCATGATTTTGGGCCAATCGGCGGCGACCGCCGCGGCCATGGCCAATGCCGAGGATCTGGCGGTGCAAGACGTGGCCTACGAGCCGCTGCGAGAGCGTCTGCTGGCTGATGGTCAATACTTGGATCCGCCAGAGGTTACCCCTCAACCGCCGGAAGACCCCATCGAGGCTGGAGACCTCGACGGGGTGGTGGTGTCGGCCGAGGATGCCCAGTTGGAGGGCGACTGGGAATTCAGCTCCCACGTGGGACCCTACGTGGGAGACGGCTACTACCACGACGAGGGAGAGGATGCGCCTCCGGCCAGCGCGATCTTCGAGACGGACTTGCCCGAGGGACGCTACGAGGTCCACATCGCCTACTCCGCCCACGACAACCGCGCCACCAATGTCCCCGTGCGCATTGAACACGCCGATGGCGAGGAAACCGTAACCGTGGACCAAACACAAACTCCCGAAGGACCCCGCGGCCTGCTGCATCCCGTGGGCGTCTTCGCCTTCGATGGCGCCGCCCGTGTCACCGTAAGCAATGACGGCGCCGACGGGTACGTCATCATCGACGCGGTCCAGTTTAAGCCGGTGGAGTAGAGGGTTTCGCGGCGAATAGGCCAATTCTTTTATTGGAATGGGCGGGAAAGCCTTCCAAAACTTGGTTTTAGAAAAGCCTTACAGAGGGGAATGTTGGCATGTTGATTTTTGTCAGAGGTTGGTTGATGGTGGTCTTGGCGGCGTGCGTTGCTGTTCAGGCGGGCGCCGTGACCTTGTATTACGAGAGCCCGGCGGAAGAATGGCTAGAAGCGTTGCCCATCGGCAACGGCGCGATGGGCGCCATGGTCTTCGGAGGCGTGGAACACGAACGCATCCAGTTCAATGAGGACACGCTCTGGACCGGCCAACCGCATGATTACGCCAATGAAGGAGCGGCGGATCACCTTGAAGAGATCCGAGACCTTCTCTGGGCGGGGGAGCAAGACAAGGCGGAAAGCTTAGCCATGGAGCATTTCATGTCCGAGCCGCTGCGCCAACAGGCCTACCAGCCCTTCGGCGATCTCCACCTCCACTTCGAGGGACACGACAATCCCGAGGAGTACCGGCGTGAACTGGACCTGGAACACGCCTTGGCCACCACCCGCTACCGCATCGGCGAAACGGCCTTCACGCGAACCGTCTTCGCGAGCTATCCCGATGGCGTAATCGCCGTGCGCATTGAGGCGGATGAACCGGGGGCGGTGAGCTTTTCGGCGGAGTTATCCAGTCCGCACGCGGAGCCGGAGGATTGGGCCGAAGTGGAGACCGCCGCCGTTGACGAGAAGACCCTTGCATTGCGAGGCCAGCTCCTGGGCTCTTTCAATGAGCTGGACAGCGCCCTTCGCTTTGAAGCCCGCTTGCGGGCCGATGTCGAAGGCGGCGAGATCACGGCGGACGATGACGGCATTGCCGTCGCGAACGCGGATGCGGTCACCTTGCTGCTAACCGCAGCCACGAGTTACGTCGATTTCGCCGACATCAGTGGCGATCCCAGCGCCCGGTGCGCGGAAACGCTCGGTGGCATCGCGGGGGAATCCTATGAGGCGCTAAAGGAGCGCCATGTAGCGGACCACAGGGAGCTGTTTCAAGCCAACACCATCGACCTCGGTGGCGGAATCCATGATCATCTGCCCGCGGACGAACGCCTCGCCGCTTATCAGGACGAACCCGACCCCGCCGTCGCGGCATTGGTGTATCAGTTTGGCCGGTACCTTCTCATCGCCAGCAGCCGGCCTGGAAGTCAGCCCGCGAATCTTCAGGGCGTGTGGAACGACGCCTTGCAGCCGCCATGGGAATCCAAGTACACCATCAACATGAATACGGAGATGAACTACTGGCTGGCCGAACTCACCGGCTTAAGCGAATGCCACGAACCGCTGTTTGACGCCTTGGAAGATCTCACGATCACCGGCGCGAGCGTAGCGGAAAGGCATTACGATGCGCCGGGATGGGTGACGCATCACAATTTCGACCTCTGGCGGGGCGCAGCGCCCATCAATAACGCCAATCACGGTGTTTGGCCCACGGGCGGCGCGTGGCTGTGCCAGCATCTCTGGTGGCGCTATTTGTTCACCCGCGATGAGGACTTCCTTCGCGAACGGGCGTATCCCATCATGAAGGAAGCGTCCCGGTTCTTCCTAGACTATCTTGTCGAGGACCCCGAATTCGGCGAGGGCTGGTTGGTAAGCGGTCCCAGCAATTCGCCCGAACGCGGCGGCTTGGTCATGGGGCCTGCAATGGATCATCAGA
>PUOI01000172.1 GCA_003552765.1 Candidatus Hydrogenedentota bacterium
CGTGGAACCGGCGGCGCGGGTGGAAGACGAGGCGCCGACGGATGTGGCGCCCATTGATGTGGAACCCTTTATGGAGTGACAGAATCTGGAATTAGTTCTGCGTGTACCATACGCGGGTTATAGGCCTTAACGTGCTTCACGATTCCAGAGAAGATTCCAGGGAATCGTGAAGGGCGTTAAGGCTTTCTTGTACACGGCGCTGCAAGGTCCGCACCCCTTGGGCTTGGGCAACCGTCTCGCCAGCAGGGGGTGTGATGGGGTTGCCATAGACGCACACGATGCGCGAGAACGGCTTGGGCGCCATCATCCGATCCCAGGAACGTAGCCGCCAGCACGGCGCGGCGGCAAGCGCGCAGGGGACGATGGGGATGCCCGTCTTGATGGCGAGGGAGGCGGCCCCGGGTTTAGCTTCCCGGCGGGGGCCTTTGGGGCCATCCAGAGTGAATCCTACCGTGCCGCCGTGGACCGCCACCACGTACTCCATCTGCTGCATCGCCGTCAGCGCTCCCCGCGACGAGGAGCCTCGCACCGCGTACAGCCCAAATTGGCGGCAGGCCCGCGCGGCCAGCTCGCCGTCGAAGCTGAGGCTGGTCAGGGTGTGTTGGCCAATATTCCGGTGGACCCAAAGGGCTAGTAGCAGCGTTTCGTGCCAGAAGGCAACGATAATCCGGCCATGTTCGCGTTCGGCGCCCTCGTAGCATTCGGGGTGGCGAATCTCCACGGAGCAGGTCCGGTAGAGCAGCTTCAAGGCTCCCCCAATAAGAGGGGGCGCCGCCGTCAGGATAAGGCGTTGGCGCGGCGTCCATGCATTGGGGCTGTTATACGCGATCTCTGGGAAAGGACCGTCGATGGGGCGTGGGAGCATGAGGGGAAAATGGCTCCTGTAGGCGCTTCTCCATGGCGCGGCGCCGGGACTCTCTTGGTTGCCCTAGTAGAGCAGCTTCTTATTCCCACGCGGCGTGGTCACGAAGCATTGGGACGTCTACGGACGAAACTATCCTCGAACTTCTCCAACTGCTGCAAGGTTTCCACGGCGGCGCGGGCGGTTTCCTGATCAGGAAACGCGCCCAAAAGCACCCGAATAAAGGCGCCATCCTCAGATACGGAAAGCGTGGGTTCGTGGCCGGTCTCGTCTTCTATACCTTCGGCATAGTCTTCGGCCAAGGCGCGATCGCCGGCGCTATATGAAATGACCTGAATGGTGTAGGGGCCGCCTTCCGAAGCGCTATCCAACACGGCCTCCGCAGTCCCCTCATCGCTGGGCGAGAGCGGCTCAAACGCAAACTCTTCCTCGGGCTCTTCATCTGGTTCGTCTGGCTCATCCGGCTCTTCTGGTTCATCTGGCGCCGCCGGTTCCTCTTCGGGCTCTTCTGGAGCGGGGATTTCCTCGACGGTATCCCCGAAGGGGGTCACACCGCTGGGCATGCCTGATAGCTCCTGTTCGTCAGGAGGTTCAATGATGGGCCTGGGCGATACTTGCCGCCCTTCGCCGGCCAACTCTTCTTGTTCGTCCTGCTCCTCACGCTGGGCCACTTGCTCCTCCTCTTGCCGTGGGGCAGTGTCGCGCATGAATAGGGTGGCATTGGTGTAGCTATCGTCATAGCGTCCCACAACCACGCCGGCCAAAAAACACACCAGGCCCATTAGCAAAACGGTACAAATGGCAAGCACCAACTGGCCGGGAGAGAACTCCAGCGTATGCTTATCCTGATCGAACAGTGACGGTCTGTGTTTCTTGCGTCTTGGCATTTTATGTTGCCGCCTCACTGCGTGTTTGCGGCGCGTCCGCCCCCTCATCAGGTGCGGCGGCGCCCCGCTCCATCCCGGCGCTTTCTTCCGGCGCCCCCGGGGACTCCGTATTGTCCTCCGTTTCCTGCGCTTCTTGCGCAGCCTCAATCTCAGCCAATCGCTGAAGCAGGCTGGCGCGGCCATCCTCGAGTTCGGCGTAGCTCAGATTGGGGTCCCTAACTTCAATAAGACCGTCCCCATGCTTATCCACGTACAAAGAGATGCGCGTTTCTCCGTCGGACTCGTCGGATTCCTTGATAAGCCGGAAGACCCGTTGCCGTTTTAGCAGTTGTGCGGCGAGATACGCGCGGGCCAGCACCGCGCGATCCTCCGATTCCAAGGCCTCGTAAAACACGCGCCGCAGGGGGGAGTAGGCCTCGGGAGGCTGTTCTTGCTCTACCGCGGGATCCCGAAACACGGGCCGCCAGACGCAGAACGCGCCGTCGCCCCAACTGGGGTCCCAGCACTCCTCGCAATAGTCTTCGCGAAGCAAAACCCCGTCTTCGAGCCGGGTCCGGGATGTAAAGGCTTGCTCATGAGCAAACGGCGTCTCGCAAACTAGGCATTTCTTGGCGTTCTTACCGATCTTGATTTCCATTAAGGTCCACTACCAATCACTTCGATACGCATTATCTTGGGCCTCCGGTGATTCTACCCCCTATTCTTAGCATATCCGGGAAGATTTTTCCAGAGGAGACTTGATTGAGAAGAGCGCCGCCTACATCCCAGTCCCGA
>PUOI01000305.1 GCA_003552765.1 Candidatus Hydrogenedentota bacterium
TGCCGCCGCACGTTCTGGAAACAGATCTCCTTGCGGCGCATGAGGTCGATCTCGAAGCTGATGCGCGGGACCTCGGGGATGCCGATCATCAGCAGCGTGCCCCCCGGCTTCAGCATGTGAACGGCTTGGTCCACGGCGTCTTGTTGGCCGCAACACTCGAAGACGTAGTCCAACAGCAGGGGCTCCGCCTCCGCGATCTGCCCGGTCACGTCGTCCGTGTCGGGGTTGCCGGTCCAATCGGCGCCGCAACGGCGGGCCATGTCGAGCCGGTCTTGAATCTTGTCCGTGGCGTAGACTTTGTCCACGCCCCAATACTTGGCGGGCAGGAGCACGCTCAGGCCGATGGGTCCCATGCCGAGGATGCCGATGCGTTTGCCTTCGAGGGCGCCCGCCAATTTGCAGGCGTACACCCCGATGGCCAGGGGCTCGCTGAGCACGCCCATCTCGTAGGAGGTCTCGTCGCGCAAGACGAAACACGAGGATTCCGGCATGACGATGTACTCGCTCAGGCTTCCTTCCGCCTGTCCGGGGCACCCGAGAAAGCGCAGGTTGCGGCACGTGTGCGGCCGGTCCACCTTGCATTGGTCGCATTCCCAGCAGGGCATGGCGGGCTCAATGGCCACGCGGTCGCCGGGCTTCACCTCTTTCACCCCTTTTCCGACGGCCTCCACCATGCCGGCACACTCGTGGCCCACGGTAAAGGGATACTCAACGATTTGACTGCCGATGCGGCCCGTGGTGTAGTAATGCACGTCGGAGCCGCACACCCCGACCGAAGTCATACGGACGAGGACGTCATCGTCTTGCTCAATTTTCGGATCGGGAACTTCGCGCATCTCCATCTGGCGAATTCCCGTTAACATCATTGCTTTCATGGATGACTTTCTCCGGTTTACGGTAAGATATGCGCGAATGGAGCCAACGCCCGGCGGCGCCATGGGGGATGTCCTCCGGCGTTGAGGATTGAGACCGGAGCATACCGTATCGGAGGGACCCAAGGCAAAAGCGCGGAGGTCTACTGGAAACGCTGGCCGCCCGCTCCTTTCCCGGATCAGACACCGCCCCTCTACTTGATCCCCAGCACATGGTTGATGACGCGCTGGAGGTCCTGGGCTTCCACCCGCCCGTTTCCCGTGACGTCTGGCTCGGCGTGGGGCGGTATGGGCAGGCCGAGCAGGGCGTTGATGACGATTTGGATGTCCAGGGCGTTCACGGCGCCGTCCCGATTGACATCCTCATCGGCGAACTCGGGTTCCACTTCGGCTGGATCTCTGATTATTCCGCCGGGGTCTCTCAGGCGCGGCAGGGGAGCAGGAAGTTCGGGCGGCCAGGAATCGAAATACTCTCCGTCCTCATCAACGACGTGGACCTGGCGGTCTTCCCCGTCAAGCGTGACCAAAATGAAATGCCGCTTGGATTGGGCGTCCGCCAGATACCAGCGGGGGCCGTCGGGTTCAACCTCTCTTGTCGAGACTCCCCAAGCCCCGTCGCCCATGTACACTACGCCATCGGGATGCACTTCGCCCCCCAAGATGGGATGGGTTCGCTTGTAGGTGTGGTCATGCGCTTCGAAGACCAATTCGACGCCGGAGTCCTCCATCAGCGGGGTCCATGCCGAGCGGACCATTGTGGACCAGAGATCGGTGTAGGGGCGATTAGAGGGGTACGCCGGGACATGATAGACCGGGAAAACATGGGGGCGTCCCATGCGTTCCTTCAGCACGCGGGCGAACCATTCGGTCTGAGCGCCCACCATGGGGTTGCTGTGTTCGGTGTCCAGCAGGATGATGCTCATGTAATCCCCGAAATCGAGGACGTTGTACCCTGGCTGGCCCGGGAACGCGAAAAGCGCGAAGTAGTAGGGGGCGATCCGTTCACGCCAGGCGTTCGTGGGCTCGAATCCCTCGTGCATGTGAAACGTCCCGTCCAAGACTTCATGATTGCCGATGGCGCTCAGGATCGGCGCGACGCGGCCATCCTCGTCAATCAGGGTGTTCTTGATGGCGTCGAAGAACTCATACCACCGGTCCACGCGTTCCGGGAGGGCGTCGGCGTAGGCCAAGTCTCCCGCCCACACGATGAAATCCGGGTCGTAGGCCATGGCGGCGCGGTTGGTCCGTTCCATCCATTCCTGGCGGCGCCGCACATCACCGCCCACCACGAACCGGATGGGCTCATCCAGCGTGCGGGGCATGGTGCGGAAACGGTAGACGCGGGATCGTGGGCCAAAGCGAAATTCGTATTCCGTTCCCGGTTTGAGTGCCTCCAGTTCCACGCGGTGGATGACTCGATCGGAGAAGGGGAAACCATGGTTGGCGCCCAAGGCGGCCATCCAGCCGTCACGTCCGGCGGGGCGGTATTGGATATAGGGCGTGCGGCGCTCCCTCGCCAGGCTATGCCAGTCAATCGTCATGGTGGTGGCGGGATCGCGGCGCCAAGTCAGATAGAGCCCGAGCGGCTCATACTCGCTCTGAACGTCAGAAGGGGCTCCGCTTATTGAGGCCAGCGCGCAGACCAA
>PUOI01000516.1 GCA_003552765.1 Candidatus Hydrogenedentota bacterium
CCGGTCGGAATGATCATCTTGGTCACCGGCGCGGGCGGGGTGCTCGGCAATGTGCTCATCGAGACCGGCGTCGGCGACGTGTTGGCCAGGGCCATGGCCGTGTCCAACTTGCCCGTGGTGCTGCTCGCGTTCATGCTGGCGACGGCGGTGCGGGTTTCGCAGGGCTCCGCGACGGTCTCCATGGTCACGGCGGCTGGCCTGATGGCGCCCGTGACGCAAGCCGGAGACTTCTCGGCGCCGCTGTTGGGCATGATAACGATCGCTATCGCTTCCGGCGCCACGGTGTTGTCTCATGTCAACGATTCCGGCTTCTGGCTCGTAAGCCGGTTTCTAGGGATGGACGAGGCGCAAACCCTGAAATCCTGGACCGTGATGGAGACCCTCGTGGGCGGCGTGGCGTTCCTCGTGGTGCTTGTGTTGAGCTTGCTAATCTGAGTTTTGAGATGGGAGCGGGAAGTGGCCTCCCTCTAGTACGAGATACGAGAAAGGAGATAGCGTATCATGAAAGTCGAGCCCACGGACGCGCTCATCGTCGTGGACATGCAGAATGATTTTTGCCCGGGCGGGGCCCTCGCGGTGGAAGGCGGGGACGAGATCGTTCCGGGCATCAACAAGGTCCAAACCTTGTTCCATCACAAGGTGTTCACGCGCGATTGGCATCCGCCCGATCACTGTAGCTTCTCGGACAATCCTAGCTTTCAAAATGGATCCTGGCCGGTTCATTGCGTGGCCGACACGCCCGGCGCGCAGTTCCATCCCGATCTTGAAGTCGCCGCAGACGCCACTGTGGTGGACAAGGCGACGGAGAGCAACAAGGAAGCCTACAGCGGATTTGATAACACCGATCTCGAGGCCACCCTGAACGACAAGGGGGTCAAGCGGGTGTTCATCTGCGGGCTGGCCGCCGATGTGTGCGTGCGCTGGACCGCGCTGGACGCCCTCAAGGATGGATTTCACCCCGTTCTCATCGAGGACCTGACCAAACCCGTGGATAATCCTCCGGGCACGGCCGAGAAGGTGCGGGAAGAGTTGCGGCATGCCGGGGTAATCACTGTTCGTTCGGATGAGTTGGAATGACGGATCTCAGACAAAGCTGGTTCAAGCGTAAGGGCCTGGCGCTCTTCACGGATCTCTACGAGCTGACGATGATCGCGGCCTATCTGCGCGAAGGGGCTGCCGATCGCAAGGTGTGTTTTGAATACTTCTTCCGCGACCTGCCGCCCCATTCGGGGTTCGCGGTCACGGCGGGCCTTTCCTGCTTCCTTGCGTATCTCGAAAACCTCCGGTTCGAGGAGGAAGACATCGAGTACCTCCGGTCGCAGAACATCTTTGAGGAGGAGTTCTTGGAATATCTCCAGGAATTTCATCCCCGATGTACCGTGCGCGCCATGCCGGAGGGCACGTTAGCATTTCCCAATGAACCGATCGTGCAGATCGAGGGGCCGCTGTTCGATGCCCAACTCATCGAGACCGCGCTGCTCAACTTCCTCAATCACCAGACCCTCATCGCCACCAAGGCCGCGCGGGTGTGTTTGGCGGCGGAAGGCGATCCCGTGCTTGAATTCGGGCTGCGCCGGGCGCATGGTCCCGATGGCGGCGTGAGCGGGTCGCGGGCTGCGCACATCGGCGGCTGTGTCGCGACAAGCGATGTGCTAGCCGGAAAGATATTCGGCATCCCCATCTCCGGCACGCACGCCCACAGCTGGGTCATGAGTTTCGAGACCGAACTTGAAGCCTTCCGGCGCTTCGCGGCGATCTACCCAAGCCGGTGCATCCTGTTGGTGGATACGTACGATACGTTGGAAAGCGGCGTGCCCAACGCCATCACGGTGTTTAAGGAAATGCGAGAGGCCGGACACGACGTGCGCCCCGCCATTCGCCTCGACAGCGGCGACTTGGCCAAGCTGAGCAAGCACGCCCACCGGATGATGACCGAGGCGGGCCTTGAGGATCCGCTCATCGTCGCCTCCAACGATTTGGACGAGGACCTCATCGCCGACTTGAAACGGCAAGGCGCGAAGGTCAACGCCTGGGGCGTGGGGACGCACCTCATCACGTCGTGGGATTGGCCGGCGCTGGGCGGCGTCTATAAGCTCGTCGCCATGTACAACAGCGAGGGCTGGCGCGCGCGCATCAAGATCTCGTCGAACATGTCCAAGGCGACCGATCCAGGCCGGAAGAACGTGGTGCGGTATTACGACGCGAATGGCGCGCCCCTGGCCGATGTCCTCTATGAAATGGACGAGGAATGGGCGGAAGCCGCCAACAACGGCTACGTCGAAGGCCGCCGGCGCAATAACCCGCACCTGCCCGCCCGCATTCGCGGCGCCGTCCGCGGCGAGCCGCTGTTGAAGACCGTATTCGAGCACGGCCAGCGCGTGACCGAGGTCCAATCAACCGCCACCATCCGCGAATGGGCCCAACAACAGATCACGGATCTGCCCGACGAATTCACGCGCCTGCGCAATCCCGAGATCTACCGCGTCCTCCTTTCACCGCGCATCGGCGACCTCAA
>PUOI01000513.1 GCA_003552765.1 Candidatus Hydrogenedentota bacterium
AGATCAGGAAGGCGGTCAACACGACCGCCATGGCGTACACGGGATAGGCGAGAAACAGCATGAAGGTCTGGATGAAGCCGATCTCGAGAAACATGAAGCTCAGGCCCAGGCACGCGAAATAGAGCAGCGTCCACCGTCTAGCTCCCTTTACGCCGGGCCGGCGGGTCAGCGCGATCAGCGGCAAGAGAATGAGCACGGCGCCTGCGAGAATGCCTTGGCCAATCGTGGCCACTAGCACCACGTAGCCCCATTCCACGAAATTGATCCATTGCGCACCGAGATCCTCCAGTAGCTGGGGCAGAGCGCCGAGCTTGAGAAAGCGGAAGAAATAGGGGCGATCGTCGGTAGCGGGCCGAACGTGGAAGAGATACTCGCGGTAGTAGTCTTCGCGATCGTCCGAAAGAATCGCTTGGGCCGCTTCCACGTAGTACGGCTCATCGAGCTGGGTGAATTGCGTGGCGTCCCCGGGCTCCATGCCGGGATAGTAGTCGAGGTCAAGGAACCGATCTTCCGCGAAGTTCCGCAGCGCCGCTACATCGTTCTCATCCATCGGCTCGCGCGTCGCCACGATGGTCGCGTTGTTCCACGAGCGGATGATGGCGAGGTGATCTTCCGGATTCTCCACGCCTCGGTATTCCAGCGCCTCGGCCGCCGTGGCGAAGAGTTTGATGGCATCCCGGGGCGGCGTCTTCAGCCAGCACGTAAGGGCAAGCACGCCATCCTCGCTGAGCCGGTCCATGTATAGGCTCACGGCTTCAACGGTATAGACGAAACTCTCGTTCAGCGAGTAAACCCCCGCGGCGGCCGTGCTGAAGGAGCCAAACAACGGCAGCTGGATGAGGTCGAACTCTTCGTCTGGATTCGCCTGAAGGTAGCCGCGTCCCTCGGCGAGCACGGCGTCCACATCGGGCCGCTCATACAAGCCGCCCGAGAACTCCTGGAACTCGCGCCCCATGAGGCGGAACACGCCGGGATCCACCTCCACCGCCGTGACATGCTCCGCGCCGAGGACCAACCCCTGGAGCACGTCCGAGCCCCCGCCCGCGCCCAGCACGAGCACCCGTGGGTCATCCACAAGCCGATAGGGCAACGCGCCCGTGACGTAATCGAGCCATTGGAAACGGTCCAAGTCACCATCGAACCGGTTGATCGGCGAGACCGCGCCTCCGTCGAAGAACAAGCCAATTTGCTCCGGCGACGCCCCCAGCTCGCCCATGGGATAATTCGAGATTTGTCCGGGCGTTTCACGTATGAGGTCGGAGGACACCGCCGTCACTTGCGATAGCGGACTGTAGGCCTCGGCCTCGATCGTTGCGTCTGGGAAATCGAGCGTGTAGGACAGCTCCTTGTATTCCGACATCCGCACCGGGGTTACGCCCCCCACGAACACGATCGCCAGGACCACCGCCAGCGGAATCGCGCGCATCACGAATTGCCGCCATGGCCCCGCGCACAGGATCAGATACGCCACGGCGCCGCCCGCCGTCAGCCAGTAGGGAATCATGGCGGGCGGCTGGATGAACAGAAGCCCGATCACGCCCAACGCGCCCAGGCCAGCCCCGAACATGTTGTAGAAGTACAGGCGGCCAATGTTCCGGGACGCGATGAAGAATCCGAGCGCGACGCATGAGGCTTCAAGGAAGAACGGGATGGACAGGATGAGATAAAGCAGCAGCAAATACCAGACTTGGCTGGATTGCGTGGTGATTTGGTACGTCTCGAAGGGGACCTGCTGGCTCAGCGCGTAACACACCGCGAAACTGGCCGCGCCCAGAAACGCGCACACCCGCAAGACCGTCGCTTCACGGCCCCGGATCCGCTCGCGCGCCAGCGACCACACCGTCCCGCTGGCGCCCAATCCCAGCATCGCGATGCTGATAATCATGTACGCGAAATGGTGCCATTGGCCAATGGAAAAGACGCGCGTCAGCGCAATCTGATACGCGATGCCCATGGCGCTGAGCAGCATGATGGCGGGATATAACGCGCGTGAATTCATGAAGACGGTCCTATGCGCAAATTTGGAGACCAGAGCCCCCTGCAAACAGACGTGGTCTCTAATGACCGGGTACGTGCGCTGCTCCGGGGGAGAACATCCCTCTCAATTCCCCCGGAACGCCGGCGTCTCGCCGACATGGATATCGCGGCGTGGAGGGCGCCTTTTGTGCCGGCAAGATGCCGACGGCTACGATGCCCCCCGTACCGCCGGCGTCTCGCCGGCATGGATATCGCGGCTTGGAGGGCGCCTTCTTGTGCCGGCAAGATGCCGGCGCTACGATTCAAGGGGGTGGCCCACACATCGTCCTATCCGGCGATTGGGGGTGGCGCCTCAAGCGGCGCAAACCCCGGCCTATTCGTCGTCCTTCCGCGTGAGGGGCACGAACCGGACCGGCATCACGTTGCGCTGCGAGACCCGGCCCTCCTCGTCCTTCTCGACCAGCATCAGGTTCTGGATCTGCATGGGCGGCCCCACGGGGATGATCATCCGCCCTTCCGGTTTGAGCTGCTCGAC
>PUOI01000493.1 GCA_003552765.1 Candidatus Hydrogenedentota bacterium
GCTGTTCCGATCGCAATCGTTCCGGTCGGGCGAGAGCGAACTCATGATTTTGGTGACGGCCTCGTTGGTGGAGCCCACGGGCGACGGTCTTCAGCGCAAGCTGCCCGGCGAGGATGTGGCGATCCCCAGCGACTGGGAGTTTTTCGTGGAAGGCCGGCTTCATGGCCGCTCCAAGGAAGAGCCCTCCCCGCGCCCGGGACCGGAGGTGATCGAACTTCAGGGCCCAGGCGGATGGGCCCGGCACGGCGTGCGGTGACGCCTTGGCCCGCCGCGCCCGGATATACATAGAGGCATTATTGTCAAGCAAGGAGTCTTATGACGACTGAGACACATATGGCGATCGTGACGCGGGAAGACGCCATCGCCGACGCGGTGAAGGCGGTGGCCGGCAAGGAGGACGGACTAGGGCCGGCGGGCGTGTACCGGGACTTGATGACCCTGCTGACGGAGTTGGAACGCGGCGCGATCCCCGTGGTGGTCGTGGATGTGGGCGCGGATCCCATGAAGATGCTGGATGCCTTGGAGCCGGTGGTGAATCAGTACGTGCAGTCCCGCTTTGTGGTGTTGGCCGAGGATGCCTCGGCCGATGTGATGATGCGGGCGATGCAGATTGGCGTGCGGCACGTGCAACGCAAGAGCACGGTGCAAGGGGAATTGCCGTCCGTCCTGCAGCGGCTCGCCCAAGGCGTGGAATTGCGGGGCGTGAAACTGGGCCGCATGTACACCATTCTGTCCGCCGCGGGCGGCTGCGGCGCAACAACGATCGCGGTGAACCTGGCCCACGAACTTCAACTGCTGCGTTCGGAGTCCGCCTTGCTGGTGGACTTGGATTACGCGTATGGGGCCGTGGGCGCGTATCTGGGGCTGCACGGCCGCTACGGCGTGGCCGACGTGTTCCGCTATTCGGGCACGATCGATTCCCACCTGGTGCGGACCACCGCCACCCGTGTCTCGGATAATTTGTACGCGCTGTTGAGTCCGGCCAGCATCAACTTGGCCGAGGCGGGACCGGTTCCCCCGGCGCCGTTGGAGCACGTCATCCCCGCGTTCAGGCGCGGGTTCGGGCACACGGTGGTGGACGCGCCCCGCGCGCCCATAGACATCGCCGAAACGTTGGCCCTGGCGAGCGAACTCACCTATATCGTGCTGCAACCCACGGTGAAGGACGTGCGCCACGCCAAGGCGATGCTCACCGCGTTGACCAGCCGGGGCGTGACGCCGCGACGGCTCCGGCCCCTGCTAAACCGGCACCGCAAACGCCGTCAGATGATCACCGTGGCGGACGCGCAGAAGGCCCTCGGCGATTTCCCGCTGGAGTGCCTGAGTAATGACTACACCAGCGTTGTCCGGAGCATCAACTACGGCCAGCCCTTGGCCGATGCGGCTCCGCGCTCGCATTTGCGGCGGGAACTCACGAAGTTGGCGGCGGAGGCCGCGGGCATGAGCAATGGAAGGAGCCGGAACTGATGACGAATAACGATGGAAGACAGACCGGCGGGGCGCGGCATGACCGGACCACGTATCAGATTAAGCGCAACGTGCATCAGCGCCTGCTCGCCACGATGGATTTAACGGTGGCCCGCACCTTGCCTCAAGAGCAACTGTATGTGGAATGCTCGCGCCAAGTGGACGAGCTGCTGAATTACGAACAGTGCCCGCTGTCGCAACCCGAGAAAGAGCAACTGCTCCAAGAGGTGCTCGAGGAGATCTTTGGGTTGGGACCGTTGGAGCCGTTTCTGCGGGATCCCCACGTGAGCGACATCCTCGTCAACGGCGCGGATCAGATATACATCGAACGGCAGGGCATGTTGGAAAAGACAAACGCCCGCTTCCACGATGACGCGCAGCTCATGCAAGTGATCCAGCGCATCGCGGCGCGGGTAGGCCGCCGGATTGACGAGGCCAGTCCCATGCTGGACGCGCGCCTGGCGGATGGGTCGCGCGTCAACGCCATCATCCCCCCCTTGGCCTTGGACGGCCCCGCCGTGAGCATCCGCCGCTTTGGCACGATCCCATTGGACGTCGATAAGCTTATCGAACACGATACCTTGACGGAGGAGATGGCGCAGTTTTTGGAGGCGTGCGTCCACTGTAAGCTCAACATTCTCCTGTCCGGCGGCACGGGCACAGGGAAGACGACGACGCTCAATGTGTTGTCCAGGTGGATCCCGGAAAAAGAGCGGGTGGTGACGATTGAGGACTCCGCCGAATTGCAGTTGCAGCGCGAGCATGTCGTGCGTTTGGAGACCCGGCCCCCCAACATCGAGGGAAAAGGCGAGCTGACCCAGCGCGACCTTTTGCGCAATTCGCTGCGCATGCGGCCGGACCGAATTGTGATTGGCGAGGTGCGCGGCGCGGAAGTGCTGGACATGCTTCAGGCCATGAACACGGGGCACGAAGGCTCAATGACGACGGTCCACGCCAACACGGCGCGGGACGCGCTCAACCGCCTCGAGAACATGGTGAGCATGGCGGGCTTGAACTTCCCCGTCCACGCCATCCGGCAACAGA
>PUOI01000425.1 GCA_003552765.1 Candidatus Hydrogenedentota bacterium
AAAACCGTCCCCGCCGTTTGTGGAGCGCGTGAACCCGAGGCCCCTGGGCCGTTGGCGGGGGTGGAGAAGAAACTCCCACACGGCGTACACGTTGCCGTCCGAATCGATGGCGAGGGCCGGAAAGTTGGCGGCTTCCGCGTGCGAGGCAGAGATGGCCTTGGGTTCTTCGAAATCCTCTCCGTCCCAACGCGTGTAGAAAATCTCGTAGCGCTCAAAGGGGCCGGTGGGGCTTTCTCCATAGGCAAGATGAAGGGTTCCGTTTTGATCCACCGCAAGCGCCGGCGCGTCGGCATGGCCATCGCTTTCGTGCACGATCACGGCTTCCTCAAACAATTCGCCATTGTCCTCGGATGTGGCCAGCCGGATGTCGGCGGCTTCGTCTTCTCCCACGGTCCAGGCCAAGTACACGGTTTCCCCATCAACCGCCAGGGATGGCCCGCGCGCGGGATCTTCTCCTTCTTCCCCAGCCAATAGTATGGCTTCAGAGAACTGCTCGCCTCCGTCGGTGGAGCGCCGGTACCAGAGACGGCCTTCGTATTCCGTCCAGGCGGTGTGAATGGTCCCTTCCGGGCCGACGGCAATGTCCAGGCTGCCGTTGTGCCAGCGATCGGCAGTCAAGCGGCCTTTGCCCGCGCCCGCCTCGGTTTCGGAAAGGTTAATGTAGCTGCTAAAGGTTTCCCCGCCGTCCGTGGAATGGGCGAAGAACGTCTCCCCGCCATGCGAGCCGCCCGAGAACACGATCTCCTGCCAAAGGATATACACGGTGGGCTCTTCCCCGGAGGTAAGGACCACGCGGGGAAGCCAGGAGAACACGCCGGGATTCGACGAAACATTGACGGGATCCTCGAAACGGGGTTCACCATCCGGCCCGAAGCGCTGAAACAGAATTTCCTGCGCGACATGATCCGCCCACGCCACGCCGATTTCGCCTTCATCGTTCATCGCCACGGTAGGATCATCCACGAAGTGGAATTCCGAGGCATTCATTCGCCACGGTCCACGGTGACCGCCGCCCGAATCCACCTCGATGGCCTCCTCCCACGTAACACTCGGGGTTTCCTCGGGCGGGATTTCGGCCGGGGCGTGTCCACACGCGGCCAAAAACAACACGAGCCCAACCCCGCCCCAACCAAGTGACGCCGTAAACGGAACACCCTGCTTGTACATAATGACAACCTCCTTCTACGTTCACGATAAGCTGGATTAATCGATAGTAGCACAAGAGCGCGAGGTAATCCCAAGCGAAACGCGCCTTCAAAGGCATAACACGCCAGCCGGGACAATCAATCCCTCGTGTTAGTGTTGCCTTTCGCTCGCGCAGACACTACAATCGGGGATACGTAGTGGATAACGGCCAACAAAGGAGGCGGCGCCGTGGTGAGGAAGCCCGTTATGGCGGTGTGGGTATTGCTGGCGGCGGTAGTGGGGTGCGCGACGGCGCCGCCGGTGAACTACTATACGCTGGATATGAGCCGCCACATGGCGGAAAACCAGCACCCGGAAATCGTGGTGGGAGACATCGAACGCGCGGATTCCGTTAGCCGGGATGAGCTGATGGTCCGGGCGCGTACGGGCGAGGCGCGGCGCATCACGGGACACGTGTGGGCGGCGTGTCCCGCCGACTTGGTTCGGGAAAAGCTGAGGGCCGAATTCGACGCCTTTGAGGCGGCTGAACCGGTGTTCGAGGTCGAGGGCGAGCTGTTGGCCTTCGAACAATATGGGGCGGGGCCGGATATGGAAGGCCGGGTCTTAGTCCAATTGCGAGTGCGCGCCTGGACGGAAGAGGGCGGGGGAGAGGTGCTGCTGGAGCAAGTCTATCAGGCAGGCACGCCGCCGGCCTCCTCGCGTCCGGGTGATGTGGCGCGGGCGCTTACCAGAAGTGTGGAGGCTATCGCCCGGGAGCTGGCGGAAGACATGGCGGAACTGTAAGGCAGTGTTGCCGAATCGGGAAGGAGAATGACATGACCCAGCTAGAAGAAGCCGCGAACGACATCCGAAAACACAACCGGGCGCTATTGTCCTGTCTGGGAGAGTATTTCATGGTGAGTATCGAGAACACGGATGAGGAAGGCTTCGATATCACTTTTCCGGGCCTGGACTATCCCGTGTCGGGGTTGTGGGTTGCCTTGGATTTTCACGATGAGGAGGGGGTGAACAGCTACTCTTGCAAGGTGCTCGCCGACCCGCTCGAACGGGACGGAGGACTCCGCTTGAGTAATCCCACTCAGCTAAAGCGGGTGGTGTACCGCTCATCGTTCCGCGCGCCGACGGATCTCACGGTTCAAGTGAAGGAGCAGGCGCACGTGCGCCGCTACGACGCGGCGCTGGTCAATCTGAGCGCTGGCGGCGCGTTGATTCGCACGCACGCGGCCTTTGAGTTTGAAAGCGTGATCGATCTGATTCTGAATCTTCCGGATGAACCCAACCACACGTTGACGTGTGAAGTAGCCCACATCAGCCGGGAGGCGGGGGGAGGCGGCCGCGATATCACCCATTATGGACTCAAGTTC
>PUOI01000286.1 GCA_003552765.1 Candidatus Hydrogenedentota bacterium
AGGATCGCAAGCCACTCCATCAACCGACCCCGGTAGGGGTCGCAGAACTCTCGTGCATGCAGCTGCTGCGACCCCTAAAGGGGTCGAGGGGCGGGGTTCTGTTTCCGGGGGTATCGCCCGCATGCTATCGCACGCGGCCTCAACCCCCGGCTACCAGCTGTCATCCCTACGGGATGGATTTGATGCATGTCAGGCTAAGCCAGACATAACCAGGGTATCCACAAATTAAGGGTTGAGGAGGTACTAGTGGAGCGTCAAGCCAAAACTTGTTGACCGCCGAAGTGAACGCGCTACGAGGTGGCATGGCCTTCCAGGCCATGAATCACGGGCTGGAAGCCCGTACCACTTCACCCCAAGAATTGGAGGCTACCCACAATTCAAAGGCGGAAAGTGTACTAGCGCGGCAGAGCACGTTGAAGCTAATGCGTGGCATGAGGCAGACCCTGGGAAGGAGCGGTTTTCCCAGGGTCTGCCTCAGTTTTTGATGGAAAAAACCGGCTTTTGGGTTGACATCCCGCTGGATATGGGCGACAATAGGGAGTAGCCAGGAGGCTGGGGGCAAAAGGGCCGGATGCTTGCCGTCCTGCTGGGCGCAAGGCAACCTTCCAGCCGCAGTGGACAGCGCGGCAAGGAAGGGTATTCATGATTCACGCGGGCGTTCGCGGGGCAAGACCCCGCGGGCGAGGTCCAGACCACTGTGTGAGTTATTATCCTGTGGCGTGAACAAAAGTTTCATGGAGCGCCGGGGGGTGCTCTCGTGACAGGAGTACATCAAATAGAAAGCGCGGGCGCCAGGGTCTGGCCTTCGGCGAACGCCCGGAACGCTTCAGGTGATACCCTGATGCCGATGAGAAGGGGTTGAACGGTGACGCAGACAACCTATACGCCACTATTCGGGCAACGTCTGGTCGAGCGCGGGATCATAACCCAAAAACAGCTCGATGAGGCGATACACAAACAGAAAACCTCCATGAACCGCCGCCGGCTTGGCGAGGTCCTTGTCCGGCTTGGCTACATTAGTAAGAGCCACATTACGGACGGCCTGGCCGACCAGTTGGGCATTCCCGTGGTGAATTTGCGGGAGCGGGAGATTTCGGATCGGCTCCGGAATATCATCGATGTCGGCGTGGCCCAGTTGTACCGGGTCGTTCCCGTGGGAGAAGAAAACGGCAAGCTGCTGGTGGCCACGGCCGATCCCACCAACATCAATCAATTGGACAACCTAGAAAAGCTCATTGACCGCCCCATCCAACCTTGTCTCGCCACCCCCGAAGACATCAGCCAAGCCCTGGGCCGCTATTACGGGTTGCACGACGCCACGGTCGAGACCATGCTTTCGACGGTGAGCACGCAAAGCACCTTGAGCACCATGAGCAGCATGTCCGCCGCCGGGGAAGCCATGAGCAGCGTGGGAAGTCTTTCCGGCGACAGCTTGGCCAGCATCAGCGTGGATAATGTGGACTTCGAGGGCGACACCGGCGAGGGCGACGAGGAAGATGGCGACAGCCCGGTAGTCCGGTACGTTCACAACTTGATTTACGAGGCGTTCCGGCTGCGGGCCAGCGATATTCACGTGGAACCGGGCAAGACGGACCTCAAGGTCAGGTACCGGATCGACGGCGTACTGCATCGCATGCCGCCTCCGCCCAAACGCGCGCAGCCCTCGGTCATATCGCGTTTGAAACTGATGGCCGGCATGGACATCGCCGAACGGCGCGTGCCCCAGGACGGACGTATCAAGCTGACCTTGGCGGGCAAGGTGGTTGACCTTCGCGTGAGCGCGCTTCCCGCCATCCACGGCGAAAGCATGGTGATGCGTATCCTGGACAAGAGCGGGCTGCTGCTGGGCGTGGGGCAGCTTGGATTCATGCCCGAAACGCAAAAGACATGGGAAGAGATTCTCTATACCTGTACGGGCGTTGTATTGGAGACGGGCCCCACGGGTTCCGGTAAGACGACCACCCTGTACGCTTCCCTCCACCAGTTGAACACGCCAGCCAGAAAGATTATCACGGTCGAGGATCCCATCGAGTATCAGCTCCCCGGCATCAACCAGGTTCCCGTGCACCACGAAATCGGGATGGACTTCGCGCGCGCCTTGCGCGCCATCTTCCGTCAGGACCCGGATATCGTGATGGTGGGTGAGATTCGTGACCTTGAGACGGCGGAGATCGCCATCCGGGCCGCCCTAACGGGTCACCTTGTGTTCTCGACCTTGCACACCAACGATTCCGCAAGCGCGTTCATGCGTTTGGTCGATATTGGTTTGAAACCATTCCTCGTGGCGGCTGGCGTACGGACTGTTTTGGCGCAGCGCTTGGTGCGCACCATCTGTACCCATTGCAAGGAGCCATACACGCCAACGGACATTGAGATGGAGCGGCTCGGATACCCCCTTGATCTCAACAAAGTGGAGTTGTTCCATGGGGCGGGCTGTGAAACGTGCAATCAGACCGGCTATCACGGCCGGCTCGGGGTCTACGAGCTTCTGGTCACCAGCGACGATGTCCGCGACATGATCATGCACAACGCGTCCTCGAACCAGGTTCGCCAGCAGGCCCGCAAAGAGGGCATGAGCACCCTGCGGGAGGACGGGATTAAGAAGGTGTTGAGCGGCACGACGACCATTTCGGAGGTCTTGCGTGTTACGCCGCCTGATGCGCCGATGAAGGAAACCATGCCTACAGCACAGGACGCCGCCGGCGCAAGTCAGGGATAACGAGAGTATACACAACGAGGAGCGTTCGCGCCGCGGCCGGGAGAACGGGAGCGCGCGGAAGTCCAAGGAGAAGCAGTTTATGGCGTATGATATGGTAAGCCTCCTCCGCATGCTGGTGGACCGGGAGGGGTCGGACTTGCATATTACCGTGGGCAATCCCCCGGTGGGCCGCGTGCATGGTCACTTGCAGTTCTTCGGCGAAAAGGTGTTGACGGCCGAGGATACCGAACGCTTGATGAAGAGCATCGCCTCGGTGGACAACCAGCAAGAACTCCAGGAAGTTGGGGGCTCGGACTTTGGGTTCGCCTTCGAGGATATCGCCCGGTTCCGTGTGTCCATTTTCAAGCAAAAGGGCTACGTGGGGCTGGTCTTGCGTTTGATTCCGAACAACATCATGACCTTCGAGGAGATTGGCTTACCCCAAAACCTCAAGGAAATCATCACGGTGCCGCGCGGGCTCATCCTGGTGACGGGCCCCACCGGTTCGGGGAAAACCACGAGCCTCGCCACGATGCTGGATTACATCAACACCAATTACGACCAGCACATCATCACGATTGAGGACCCCATCGAGTATTACCAAACCCACAAGAAAAGCATCATCATGCAGCGCGAAGTCGGGGTGGACGTCCCGACCTTCGCCGAGGCCTTGCGCCGCTCCTTGCGTCAAGACCCCGACGTGATTCTGGTGGGGGAAATGCGCGACCTCGAGACGATCGAGGCCGCCGTGACCGCCGCCGAAACCGGTCACTTGGTGTTCGGCACCCTGCATACTACCGGCGCGGTGCGTACGATTGACCGTATCGTCGACGCGTTCCCCACCAACCAGCAGGAGCAGATCCGGACTCAGCTCGCGGGTAACCTGAAGTCCGTGATTTCCCAAACCCTGCTGCCCAAGAAGAGCGGGTTTGGCCGCGTGGCGGCGTTCGAGATTATGGTGAGCACGCCGGCTATTCAGAACCTCATCCGCGAGAACAAGTCGTACCGCATTACCTCGGCCATCCAGACGGGGCACAAGTACGGGATGAACTTGCTCGACGAACACCTGCTTGCCCTCTACCGGCAGGGGGTGGTGAGTTACGAGGAAGCCATGGCGAAGGCGCAGCAGCCCAACGAATTTGAATCCAGCGCGCGGTCCATGGGCTTGGAAGGCGCGCCGGGCCAAGCGGTTCAGGCTTCATGACGAAAGCCCGGCCTACGCCACACGAACGCACAGGCAAAGCGGCCGCCATGGCGCTTCCCGCGTCCGGGAAAGCAGAGCCACGGCGCATCAACAAGGAACGGTAAACGGTTATGGCAGTTACACGCGAACGGCAACTCGGCGACATACTTTTAGATAACGGCGTCATCACCCCGATAGAGTTGGACGAGGCGCTCCAACGGCAGCGCGTGACGGGCGAGATGCTCGGCCGCGTCCTCGTGACCATGGGCCTGTGCGAAGAGCAGGACATCGTGGAGGCCCTGGGCCAACAAGCCGGCATGGAGCGGATCGACATCGGCCGCCTCAGCGTCAGCGAGGAAACCCTTCGGATGCTGTCGGTCGACATTGTCCGGTTTTATAACGTGGTCCCTGTGCGGCTCAAGGACAACGTGCTCACGGTGGCGATGGCGGATCCCATGAACATAAGTGTGCTCGACGACTTGCGCCAGATAACGGGATGCGAAATCGCGGGCGCCATCAGCAATCAAGAGGCGATTACCAAGTTCATCGAAGACAACTACTCCTACCAGGCCGACTCCATCCATCAAACCCTTGAGGACCTCATCGCGCATACCGGCGATTCCGAGTTGACCCTGGAGGAAACGGGCACGCACGAGCTGATTTCGAACGAGGACAATCTCATCGAACTCGCCCAAGAGCCCGAGGTCATCAAGATCGTGAACTTGGTCTTGCTCGAGGCGGTGCAGAAGCGGGGTTCGGATATCCATTTCGAGGTCTATGAAGAGGATTTCCGCATCCGGATTCGCGTGGACGGCGTGCTGCAAGAGGTTGTGAGTCCCCCCAAGCACATGGCGCTGGCCATCGTGTCCCGGTGCAAGATCCTGAGTAACATGGACATCGCGGAACGGCGCCTGCCTCAGGACGCGCGGATCGAATTGAAGGTGGGCGACTCGATCATCGATATTCGCGCCGCCACCTTGCCCACGTTGTACGGCGAGAATTTCGTCATGCGTATCCTCGACCAAACCGCCGTTCGCGTGGATCTCAATCAGTTGGGGTTCCCGGAAGATGTTCTGAAGAAGATCCACACCACCATCCAGAAGCCCAACGGCATCTTCCTCTGCACTGGTCCCACCGGTACGGGGAAGACGACAACGCTGTACGCCTGCATTAACGAGTTGAATCACGAAGGGGTCAAGATTATCACCACCGAGGACCCCGTGGAAATGCAATTCGACCAGATCATTCAGGTCCAGGTGAAGGAAGACATCGGGTTGACCTTCGCCTATTGTCTTCGCTCCATCTTGCGTCAGGACCCCGATATCATTCTGGTCGGTGAGATTCGTGACCTTCCCACGGCTCATATCGCGGTGGAGGCGTCGCTCACCGGTCACATCGTGCTGAGCACGCTTCACACCAACAGCGCGCCGGAGACCATCACGCGTTTGCTGGACATGGAGCTTGAGCCGTTCCTCATCACCAGTTCGCTGGAGGCCGTGATGTCCCAGCGCCTGGCGCGCGTCATCTGCCGGCACTGCCGCGAGCCCTACCGGCCCGATGACGAGGAAATGGATACCCTGGGGGTGCCGCACAAATGGCGGAAAGACCCCAACCTCCGCATGTTCCGGCCCAAGGGGTGCCCGGCCTGCGATTACATGGGCTATCTCGGCCGGAGTTCGCTGGTCGAGTTCCTGGAGGTGGACGAACCGGTGAAAGACATGATCCTCAGTCAGGCCACGGCGCACGAAATCCGCGATCACGCCCGGAAATATCAGGGCATGCGGACCATGCGCGAGGAAGGAATCATCGCGTGTGTCCGAGGCAAGACCTCGCCCGAGGAAGTGATTACCCACACGGATAGGTATATTTAACCAATATGGGGGCGCGCCCAGGCCTCGCACGGCCGGCGGCGGTCCCCGCGGTTCCATATGGTAAGTTGGTTACGAGGAGGGAGTTCCCGTGGCAAAGTTTGCGTATAAAGCGGTAAACCGCGACGGCAAAGAGACCTTCGGCATTCTGGAGGCCGAAAGTCAGGCCTTGGCCATTAACGATATTCGCAATCTCGGGTTGCACCCCACCCAGATCCGGCCGGCCCGGAAAAGCGACGAGAAGAAAGCCCGGAGCGATAAGCGCGGGTTGAGCGAGTTCTACATTGGCGGGGTCAAGACCAAAGAGGTCGTGATCATGACCCGCCAGCTCGCCACCCTCATCGGCGCGGGCATGGCGTTGTTGCGGAGTCTCAACATCCTCATCGCGCAGATGAAGCCCTGCAAGCTGCGCGACATCCTCCGGGAAGTAGTGACCGACGTCCAGACCGGCTCTACCCTGAACGAGGCCCTCGCCAAACACCCACACGTCTTCGACCGGCTTTTCGTCAACATGGTGCGCGCCGGCGAAACGGGCGGTACGCTCGAAGAAGTCTTGGCCCGCCTGGCCGACTTCATGGAGCGGCGCCAAGCCTTGAAACGGCGTGTGCGCAAGGCCTTGATCTACCCAATCTGCGTGCTCGGGTTCGCCCTGGTCATCGTGCTGGGCATTCTGATGTTCGTGGTGCCCACCTTCGCCGAGGTGTTCGCGGATTTCGACGCCGAATTGCCAGCGCCCACCCTGTTGCTTATCGACATCGGCGACTTCGTGCTGTACCGCTGGTGGATCGGGCTGCTCATGGTCAACAGCATCATAATCACGATCAAACTGATCGGTAAGAGCGAGTACGTTAAGATTGGCCGGGATTACGCCGTTCTCAAGATCTGGATGATAGGCGGGCTGGTCACCAAGATCGCCGTGGCCCGGTTTGCCCGCACCCTCGGCACCCTCATCCGTTCCGGCGTGCCCATCCTGGAATCCTTGCGCATCACTAAGGAGACCATCGGCAACGCGGCCATCGAAAACGCCGTGCAAAAGGTTCACGACAGCATTAAGGAAGGCGACACCATCGCCCGGCCCTTGGACGAGGCCAAGGTGTTCCCCGCCATGGTCGTGAACATGATCGACGTCGGCGAAGAGACCGGTAGCCTCGACCAGATGCTTATGAAAGTGGCCGACATCTACGACGCAGAGGTCGAGGAAGCCGTGGACGCCATGCTCCAGCTCCTTGAGCCCATACTCATCATCGGTTTGGGCATCATCATCGGCTTCATCGTGATCTCGCTCTATCTGCCGATTTTCTCGCTGGCCGACCAAATGGCCGTCTAATCGCGCCATGTTTCGGGTATAATTGCAGTAGCTATGTACAACGCCGCCCGCCGCGCGAGCGCGAAAAGGGGGGAGTGTGTGTGTTTAACCAAATGGAAAGCATAAGGAGTGCCATCGCATGAAGCGCAAGTTGGGGTTCACGCTAATCGAATTGCTGGTGGTGATCGCCATCATCAGTATCCTGGCCGCCATCGTGGTGCCCAACGTCAACAACTGGATCGCTCGGGCCCGCATGACCAATACCGTGGCCGAAGTCCAAGGCATCGAACTCGCCATGACGCAGATGCTCAACGACGCCCAAAGACAGAACGCGAGAGCTATCTTTGACCGGTTCCCTACCCCGCAGGAGCTGTATGGCACAGTATCGCCGCAGCATGACTTGTACGCGGATGAACTGGATGCGGTTAGGGAATGGCTGCGTGCGGACGAAAATCCGTTCCGGGCCGAGGTCGAATTGTACACCAGGGCGTTCTATTCCCTTCTGCGGCAAGGGCGTAACGCCGGGGACCCCGAACACTCGGACCCAGGGGCTATCCGTCTAACGTTTGGTGAGGAAGGTGAGGAAGCTGGGACATTCCTCGTGATGTGGGTTGGGATTGATCCCAGTGTTCGTCCCAATTTGGGCACCAGCTATATGGACGTCGGGCGTGATCCCTGGGACAACCGGTTCCGGATTTGGCCCGGCCCCTGGAACCGCGACATACAAAACGATTACGGACCGCCCCGGGACGAGCAGTCGGCGGAGAACGAAGGGGTCTATCAATTTGAGCCTTACCCCGCAGACACCAGGCATGTGCCGACTCCGTTCCGCTCCTTCCGTGAAGGCGAAGAGACCGCCGCGGGCGAATGGATTCCTTACCAGTATACATCCACTGAGCGTAACCGGGCCGAGCGTGATACGCCGGGCAACCCGCGCGCTGATTACCGGTACGGGTTCCCCGCGCCAACCGATCAGCAGTTCTACATCTACTCCACGGGGGCCGATGGCGAGTCCAACCAGAATTACAGGCTGTTTCGCGGTCACATAGAGGATATCTATGAGGCCCCGTTTGATGTCGAGCGCATTGGCGGCGGCGACGACATCAACAACTGGGATAACAACCAGGGTTGGAGCCGCTGGTACACCAATTAATCCCCAACAACCCCGGATTCATGTGGTATAGTTGAAGTACGGGACGCGCCAGCCCCGCCACTAGGGGCGGGGCGGCGCGCTAAAAGCGAGGGACTCAATTGGTGAGCAGGCAGAAAGCCCAGCGCGGGTACACATTAGTTGAAATCCTGGTGGTGGTGGCGATCCTCTCCATCATCCTTGGCGTTTCCGCCCCCGCCATGGTGCGGTTCGCGCGCATGATGGGGGAAGACACACGCGCGGCCGCCCACGAAGTGCAAACCCTCATGCGCTGGGCTCAGGTCCACGCGGCCTCCAATGGCGTTGATACCGCCGTCGTCTATAACATCAACGTCGTCCCCGATGGCATGGCCGGCGATGACCCCGTCCGCATCATCGACGGCATGGGCCTCATGCGCCGGCTCCGCAGGGATGAGTTCGATGAAACCCGGCAGATGCTGAGACTGCTCTATCCCGAGGAGCAGTATCCCGACGAGCGCGCGTTCATAGAGGACCTGGATCGCCGCCGCCTCGTGGTTCCGCTTTCCATGGAAGACGAAGGCGGCTACATATTCCGTCAACTGCCCCAGGGGACCTGCATCCTTCCCGCATACGCCTATTATGGAGCCGAGCCGAGCTACGCCATACTGGACGGATACGAAGTCGCCCTGGATCCCATTGATATACACGGCGCAATGGTCGATCGGGGCGAGCGGCAGTTTCTGCGGTCCCATTATCCTGGCATGAATCAACATGAAGACGATCCTGTCCGGCTCGATGGCTTGAACCGGCGTCTTAACGGGTATAGAAGCGTCCAAGTGCTCGATCTCGCCAATAACGATCTGGAAGAGTTCCTGGAAGACGGCTATATCCCGCCTATCGAAGAGCTGTTTATTCAGCCGCGCCCAGACCCCATCGACGACGCCTACGACCTGAGTTACGACCGGCGGGTCTGGAGTTTCCCCGCCCATATCTTCCGGCCGGACGGACAGATTGAAACGCCGGCCGACGGCCGTTCGCGTCTTGAGGTAAAGGTCGGGGTCACGCCGAATAGCGGGTTCGACGATCGTTTTGTGGAAGACGCCGAACTGCCGATGGAATTCCTCGTGCCGGTAGAGGCGGGCGTGCTTGATCCCACGCAAGTCCTTTGGGAACGCGGGCACACGCTGGAGCTATTCACGACAACGGGCCGCGTCCGGCTCGAATAGACTGTAAGGGGGGACCCCATGCATCACCGTGGACCACAGTGGAACGCCAACAGCGGCGCGACCTTGCTCGAGGTGCTCGTCGCCCTCGGCATCCTGATCATAGGCATCATCGGGACGGTCCAGCTTTTCCCGCTCTCCCTCGAACAACTCCAGCGATCCAACGAAAGCACCGTCATTTCCCGCATGGCCGGTTCGCGCCTCGACGAGGTGCAAACCACCGGAGGCGAGAGCATTACGTTGCAACGTCTCAAAGAGAGTTCGCGATTCCGCTACGTGCCGGGCGTGACCGCGCCCCCGGAAGACAATGGCGGCAACAATGACTTCGACGGGATGCAACTGCCGGAGGATCGCCAGTTGTATGAGAGTTACACCACCAGCGTGCAACGCGTACCCGGCGCGCCCAATCTGCACCGGGTCACCATGAACGTGCGCATGCACGATGGCCGGTATAGGCAATATGTCACGTATGTGACCCGGAAATAGGAGACATCCGCAACGTAGACGCGGCATCTTGCCGCGTTGATGGAGCGTTTGAGCAAGCGGCAGGATGCCGCTTCTACATTTCCGCCAGCAGGGCCGGGGGATGTAGGTCATATTGGACGTACGAGGGAGGTTAACATCCCCCTTGATCCCCCTTCAAAGGGGGAATTGGAGAGGTGATGGTCCCTTAACCCCTTACGAAGGGCGAATGGGTGCGGGAAAATTCCCCCTTTGAAGGGGGCAGGCCCGCAGGGCCGGGGGATGTACAATGAGGCGTGACAGGACAAAGGACAATGGCTGACATGGCGCTACTCATACAAAGCGGCAGCACCCCACTCAATCCCCCTTCCAAGGGGGATTTGGCCGCCGGCATGTTCCATCCCGCCCCAGCCCGTCCGGCGGCGGACGGTTCGGGGAGACCGGGCCGCGCCGGCTTTAGCCTCATCGAACTGTTGGTGGCCGTGGCCATCATGAGCACCGTCATGGCCGGCGTCACCGCCCTGTTCCTGGGCTCGCTGCAAACGGTGCAGCGCGGCCGCAGCATGATGGGCGGCTACGAACTCGCGCGCACCACCCTGGAAACCGTCCAGCGCGACCTCGGCGCGGCCTTCACGGCCAGGCAGTGGGGCGACTACTACACCTTCTACGGCACGCCCATCGGCTTCACCTACGTCGGCGTGGCGCGCAACGACGGCGACAACCTCCAGCGCGTGAGCTACGCCGTGTTCCAGGGACATATGACGTGGGCGGATCTTGAGCAGGGACTATGGGGCCAGTGGGGCACGGACCGGTTCGTCATTGAAGAACCGGTGTTCGATGACGAGCTTAACGAGTTCGTGGACATGGAACGCGAAGTGACGGCGTATACGCTTGTGCGCTATGTCGAACCCGAGGTTGGCGACCTGGACAACTTCATGGTGACCACCCCGGATGGCGATCGCGTCCCCATGACCGAACTGGACCCAGAGGTCCATGCGCCGGTGGATATCGAGGGCAGGTACAACGAAGAGTATGCAGACCAGATCTGGAACCTTCAAGAGGAATTGGAGGAAGAACTTGAGCTAATGGTTCGAGCGTTGGCGGCGCCTGACGGCACCCCCCTGGATGAAGTGCTCACGGAAAGTCAGTTTCAGCGGGTCGTGGACCAGTTCCGCGAGGCCAAGAAACGCGAACTCTGGATCCGCATGCTGTCGGGGGACCCGCGGCTGCCCCGTTTTTGGGCGGATCCCTTCGATTTCACGGATCCCCGCCCGCGCATGCGCGACTATGCCATCGCTGAAAACGTAGTGGTGACGCCCCTTTCCGAGTATGAGGGCGCCGAGTTCATACCGCCCATGCTGCCTTTCCGCGGGGAGCCGTACTTCGAGTACGGCCGGTTTGAGCACCGGGAAGAAGACGGTGTTCAGACGCTGCCCTATTGGCTCGACTGGCACAATGCGGTGGATGGAGTGTATGAAGACGGGGAGTTTTTAGAAGGGGAATTCCTACCGGCAATGTTGGCTGGCTCCCCGTTTCGCCCGCGCGTTCCCGAGATGGTGGCCCTCCGGCTGCCTTTTGTGCTCGAAAGCCCGCATCCCACCGCGCCGCATTTCCAGCGCGTGTTTGAGAACGAGGTGCGCATCCCGACGGGGCATACCCGCCGCCCCGCCGTGGATTGGGAATGGACCGCGGGCGCCGGGGAGTGATGTATAAGCGGCGCCCCCGCCGCTTGCAATGTAGACGCGGCATCTTGCCGCGTTGCAGTAGCGCTTAAGAAAGCGGCAGGATGCCGCTTCTACTTTGCCGGTGGCCCGTAGGGCCGGGGGATGTTCATACCGCCGCCTTCCAGGCGGCGATGCCGGCAGGATGCCGGCGGTACGGGGTCTGGCAGCCGG
>PUOI01000228.1 GCA_003552765.1 Candidatus Hydrogenedentota bacterium
GAACATCTGGACGGCCTGCAGGCGCGGTATGCGTTCGACGAAGGCGATGGCGGCGTGGTGCACGACGTGTCCGGTCAGGAACCGGCGCTGGACCTTCACATCGAGGATGCGGGCGCCGTCTCGTGGTCGGATGACGGCCTCGAATTGACGGATTACGTACTCATCGCCACGCAAGACCCGGCGGAACGACTCACGGCGGCGATGCAGGATAGCAACGCCATCACGGTGGAAGCCTGGGTCACGCCGGCCCAAGAAGTACAAAGCGGCCCCGCCCGCATTGTGACGTTGTCCGAGGATCATGCGAACCGCAACTTTACGCTGGGCCAAGAAGGGAACGCTTACCAAATGCGTTTACGTACCACTGACACCGACAGCAACGGCCAGCCCCCTCTTACAGGTGGGTCCAGTGGCTGAGGTTTCCTACGCCCCGGCCCGCTCTCCCGAAGGCGACTGCGCCGTCATTTTCGTGGGCCAAGGCGTGTTTTTTGCGGTGAAACGCTGGCCTTTGGCCAGCAAGGGTTCCAGTGTTTAGGGCTTTTGGGAGCATCAAGAACGGAAAGGAGAGAACCATGCACAAGAACATGCGAGGGAGAAATGCGGTTGCGCCAATGGCCGTCTGTTTGGCGGCGCTCTTGATGGGAGCGGCTCTTGCCGCGCATGCCGGTGAGGATCGCATCCGGCCGTGGCCGGAGAACCCGTTCTTCTGGCAATACGAGGGCGAGCCTATCTTGCTCTTGGGCGGTTCGCGCGAGGACAATCTGTTCAACCACCCCGAAGGACTGGAGGAGCACCTCGACACCATCGCGGCCGCGGGCGGCAATTACCTCCGCAACACGATGTCGGATCGGAATCCGGAGAACCGGTACGCGTTCGCGGAGGTGGACGACGGTCTGTACGACCTCGATCAGTGGGACGAGGAGTACTGGGAGCGCTTCGATGACTTCCTGCGGATGTGTTACGAGCGCGACATCATCGTCCAGATCGAGGTCTGGGATCCGTGGGATCTGTTTGCCTCCGAGGCGCCGTTGGGGTATGGGCCGGAGAATCGGGGATGGGAAGTTCATCCCTATAACCCGCTCAACAACGTGAATTACACGGCGGAAGAATCGGGGTTGGAAGAAGTCATCGACTACTACTCCGGCGGCACGCCAAGCGATCACGCCTTCTTCCACACCGTACCCGCCATGGACGACAACGAAGTGGTGCGGCAGTACCAAGAGGCGTTCGTCGAACGCATCTTGGATTTCAGCCTCGAGTACCCCAACGTGCTGTACTGCATGAACAACGAGATTGGCGAGGACCCCGAATGGGGGCGGTACTGGGCGCGTTTCATCCGCGAGCGGGCCGAGGCCGAAGGCGTGGACGTGTATCTCGCGGATATGCGCCGGAACAGCAACTTCAATTCGCAAGAGCAGATTGACCTGCTGCACGACGACGCGCACTACGACTTCTTTGAGATCTCCCAGAACAACGCCAACACGGGGCAGAATCATTTCAACCAGATTCTGACCGTCCGGGAACGGCGGCTGGATGATCCCAAACCGTTGAACAACAACAAGATTTACGGCGGCGAAGGCCATGGCTGGACCGGTGGCGAAGCGGAAGCGCCGCGGCGCATGTGGCGCAACATCCTGGGCGGATGCGCCAGTTCCCGTTTCCACCGGCCTGGACCGGAAGACCAACCCTTTGGCATTGGCGCCAATGAACTCGCCTTGGACCACATGAGAAGCGTCCGGGCGCTGATGGAGGAAGTGGGCTGGCCCAATCTCGAACCGGACCCCGGCCTTGCCGAGTTGGCCGTGCAACGGGACATGGCTGTGCGGACCGAGAAGACCCACGTCGCGTACACCCGTGACGCGGACGGCCAGGCTCGCCTCTACATCGATGGCCACGAGGCCGTGAGCAGGGATATCGGTGGCGACATGAGCCCGTGGGATGCGGAGATGCGTTTGGCGCTGGGTGATGAGTTTGTCGGAGAACGCGGCTGGCTTGGCGCATATCATGGCGTGGCGATTTACAACCGGGCGCTGGACGCCTCGGAAATCGCGGACCACTACGCCGCAGGCGCGCCCGAGCATCTGGACGGCCTGCAAGCCCGCTATGCGTTCGACGAAGGCGATGGCGGCGTGGTGCACGACGTGTCCGGTCAGGAACCGGCGCTGGACCTTCACATCGAGGACACGGGCGCCGTCTCGTGGTCGGATGACGGCCTCGAATTGACGGACTCCGTGCTCATCGCCACGCAAGAGCCGGCGGAACGTCTCACGGCGGCGATGCAGGACAGCAACGCCATCACGGTGGAAGCCTGGGTCACGCCAGCCCAAGAAGTACAGAGCGGCCCCGCCCGCATCGTGACGTTGTCCGAGGATCACGTGAACCGCAACTTCACGTTGGGCCAAGAAGAGGACGCCTACGAAATGCGTCTGCGGACGGCCGATACGTCGGACAACGGCTTGCCAAGCTTGATAGCTGGCCCGGACGCCGAAGCCTCCATCGCTCCGGCCC
>PUOI01000161.1 GCA_003552765.1 Candidatus Hydrogenedentota bacterium
CCGTGATTCATGGCCTGGAAGGCCATGCCACCTCAAAGCGAATTCAGTCGGCAGCGGTCACATCAGCCCCGTTCACAAAGGTTCTGCGACCCCTAAAGGGGTCGGTGGGTGGGGCTTTGTTACCGGGGGTATCGCCCGCATGCTATCGCTTGCGGCCTCAACCCCCGGCTACCAGCTGTCATCCCTACGGGATGGATTTGATTTGTGACAGCATTGGAAGCTACGTCAGACGCAACCGGGGATATCCACAAATTACGTGCTGAAGAGGCACTACGGCCGCTGGCGTTCGCATGCTGGAACGCCGCCGCACGGTTAGGAACGCGGTTGTTTTGCCGTTTCAGGGCAGTGGCCTCCGGTTGGACGGGCTTCATTGGTCTATTCTACGCAAGGGCGAGCGGGAATGTCACCTGAAACTCGTGCAGTTGGCGTATTCGGGACGGTCTTGGGTAGTATGGCGGGGCAAGGGGACACGGTGATGGACAAACGGGCGGTTTACACGATTGGGCATTCCAATCACGAGATCGATGCATTCATCGGGCTGTTGAAGCGTCACGGCGTGACGGCGCTGGCGGATGTGCGATCGCGGCCGCATAGCCGGTTCAAGCAGTTTCGCAAGAAGGAACTGGAGCGCGCGCTGGCGGAGGCGGGCATCACATACGTCTTTTTGGGCCGCGAACTGGGCGGCAAACGCGATGAGCCCGAGTGTTACGTGGATGGGGAGAAGGATTACGCGCGGATCGCGCAGCTTCCCATCTTCCAAGAAGGGTTGAAGCGGCTGGACGAACTCTCGCGGGAGCATACGGTGGCGTTGATGTGCGCCGAACGGGAACCCTTGGATTGCCACCGGACCATCCTCATCTGCCGCGAACTCCGCGGCGGCCCTTTTCGCATTCTGCACATCCTGGCCGATGGCGGGATCGAGGAACATGAGGAGACGGAGCGGCGTTTACTCTCCGTAACGGGGATGGAGGACGATCTCTTCGCCCAACGGCTTTCGCGAGAGGAGCGCATCGCCCGCGCTTATACGCTGCGCGCCCGGCAACTCGCGGCCGGGTAGGAGCCGCGCCTTTGAGCCGCGAATTTGGGCGTTTTGGTATTGAGATGAAACTATTTGCGGACTGCCGGGGATGATAAACTAGTACTATGCCGCTTTGTTTGCGTAAGACAGATCGGCCAGGGCGTTCTCAGGGAGGCACGTGAGAAGCAGCCCGCAATCGAATGGTTGGGGAGCGATGTTCAGGAGCTAGGGAATGGCGCCCGTAGCGCGCATGCCGCTGTCCTGAACGAACGGAAAACGCATAGGAGGAACATTCATGAATCCATTTGACTGGAGCCCCGCGATGATCCACTCCATTGTGATGCATTTCCCAGTGGCGTTGGCATTTCTGGGGATACCGGTGGTGTGTCTGGGCTTCGTGGGCGACCCCGAACGGAACGGCTTCCGTTGGCTGGCCGCCGTCGCGTACTTGTTGCTTGTCGGGTTCGCCTTCTTGGCGGTCGAGACGGGCGGCATGGCGGAAGCCGAGCTGCCGGACACCATCCCGCAAGAGATTCAAGAAGAAGTCGATCGCTATAGCCAGCTCTGGGAACCGGTATGGATCCTTGCGGGGGTTACCGCGGTGCTGCTTCTTCTGAGCGTCATGCGCTTCGCCTGGTTGCGCAAGCTCACCATGTTCCTCGCGCTGCTGCTCAGCTTGGTGACCGCGGGCTGGGTAGGCGTCACCGCGCATCAAGGCCATATGCTGGTCTATGAACATGGTTTGGGGACGCCCGCCATGGAGGAGTTGTATCCCGAGGAGCCGGTGGAGCCCGAGGAACCACCGGAGCCGCCTGAAGTTCCCGAGGACCCCGAGGAATTGCCCGAGCTTCCGGAAGAACCTGTCGACCCCGAGGAACCGCCGGAGCCGCCCGAGGAGCCCATCGAGCCCGAGGACTTGCCCGAGCCGCCTGAGCTTCCGGAGGAGCCTGTTGATCCGGTCGAGCCGCCTGAGTTGCCGGAGCCGCCTGAGGAACCCGAGGTGGAAATCGAGGATCCGATCGAAGAGCCCGAGGTGGACATAGAGTTCGAAGAGCCGGTGGAAGAACCGGAAGAGGAACCCGAGGACGAAGACGAAGAAGAGGAAGAGCCGGAGGACGAGGAAGAGAACGAAGAGGACGACGACACCGAATAGCCTTGTATTTGGGGCGGCGCTGAATGCTTCGTTCGGCGCCGCCCTTTCAAGAAGAAGCGCCACACCCTAAATCGCCGGGTGCGGACGCTGCTCCATCACCGGCAGGATAGCCCGCTTCCACTCGCCGCGTGGAAGCGGGCGGCGCTTATATGGTACGCTTGTGTCGTTAAAGTAAGGAGGGGGCGTCTCCTCTTTACCCTGCAGGGTGGCGTTCTTGCGGGAATGGACAAGCATCAATCCCCTGCCCCGATTCCCTCGAGCCGTTCAAATGCTTTTCCCGCTGACGGGCCCATGACAGGCCTGTCCAATTTATTGCAGCCAAATAGTGCAAAC
>PUOI01000224.1 GCA_003552765.1 Candidatus Hydrogenedentota bacterium
CGACAGGGTTTATTATCGGCTCGGGTGGAGTCGTCGGCATCAGGAAAATTACCGCGCGGCTTATCAATCCTTTATCTCTGCAAGCAAGGAGAGCGCAGAAGAGGGATTTTCAGCCGATGCCGAATTACGGGCAGGTCTTATGTTGCTGGAACTGGGGGAAGCTGAAGATGCAGCCGAGCTTTTTCAGTCGGTCGCTGAAAATCCGGACGCACTCCCCGAAGACTCCGCAAGGGCCCGTTTTGAATGGGCCGAGCATCTGCGCAGGGAAGGGGAATGGAGAAAGGCCCATGCGCTTTATCGTGAATTGACCGGCGAGAGTTCCGTGTTCGAGCCCGCCTTCGAGGCCTATTACGGGAAAGGCGTATGTGCACTTGAATTGGGCGCTAACGAAGATGCCCGAGATGCCTTTAATTCAGTTATCAAGCAGACTGAATCTCCTACCGCTGCCCGAGCTCAAATGGGTTTGGGTGAAATTCATTTGCGTGAGGGGGATTATGGGCGGGCGGCCCGCGAGTTCCTCAAGACTCACATATTATACGGCTATCCCGAGTGGAAGGCCCGCGGGCTGCTCAGAGCCGCACAGTCCTTTGAGAATGCGGGAGACAGTGAGCGTGCCGTGCGTTATTTCAATCGACTCATCGAAGATTTTCCTGAAACCGAGGAGGCCGAAGATGCCCGCCTCGCGATAACAGAAAACAGTTGACAAAGATGAGTTGTTATGTTTTTTGCTAGCCGTTGACAACTCCTTATGCAACAAAGTCTGCTGTAGTAAGTCCTCTGGGAACTCCGTGACATCACCATCGGCACAGGGCACGGTGGTGATGTCACGGGGTTCACTGGATATTTATACAAACGATCAACCTGTTAATGCTTCAAAATGGAGGTCAGAATGTTTTCAAGTTGTGATAAACTGCAAGGCAAAAAAAGAACTGATTGTCTGGCCGGGAAACGCTTCCGGCGGGCAGCAGTATGCGGGATGGCGATTCTGCTGTGTCTTGGGGGGGCCGCCTACGCCGCTGAAGGTGGCGAAGGCCCGCAGAGTGGCATGGATTATTTCCTGGCGGGGGGGAAATTGATGTGGGCAATACTGGCCTGCTCGATCATAGTGCTTGCATTTACTCTGGAGCGTGTGTTTGCCCTAAGACGCAGTCAACTTGTGGAAGGGGCGGTCTTCGAAGAAATCCGTCTTAACGCCGCATCTGGTGAAATGAGAGAGGCGGCCCGTTCCGCTCAAGAAAGTCAAACTCCAATGGGTCGTGTGCTCTCAATCGTTTTTATGGGTGCCGGAAGCACACGTGCTGAGATGGAGACGCTGGTGGAGGATGCCGGAGCACGGGAGTTGTGGCAGTTGCAGCGCAATACCAGGCCGCTGGGTATCGTATCGAATATTGCTCCGCTTCTGGGGCTGCTCGGAACGGTGGTAGGGATTATAAGGGCCTTCAGTGATGTTGCGACCCAGCCGGATGCTATCGGAAACCCTCAAATTCTTGCCACCGGCATTTACGAGGCACTAATCACTACCGCAGCAGGGCTTTCGGTAGCCATCCCTTCATATTTGCTGTATCACTTTTTCCGTGGTAAAGCGGAGGCGGCAATCAAGGATATAGAGGAAAAATCCCTTACCCTTATCTCTATCATATTGCATCATCGATCCGGAGAACCCGAGAAGGCCCAAGCCGCTTCAAAACAGGGCGATCCGGAGCCGGATGGGAAAAAACTACCCATAAATGCAGGAGGTCAAGAATAATATGAAAGCGCTTAATAAAGAAGAAGATGAGTTTAAAATGACGCTTACGCCTCTGCTCGATGTGGTTTTTCTCCTGCTGGTTTTTTTCCTCGTCAGCACCTCTTTCGTTAAACCGGAACAGGCAATTGATGTCGATTTGCCTTCGGCCCGGGAGGGCGGTCCCACTTCCGACCAACATGTTATTACCGTCAATGTGCAAAAGGAAGGTGTCATCGTTATCGATGGGCGAATTATCAGCGGACAGACAGAGCTGAAACAGACGCTGAAAAGAGAGTTTGAGGCTAATCCGGGATCAGGGCTGGTTATAAGAGGTGACCGGAGTGCTTTCCACAACGATATTGTTCGGGTTATGAATGCCGCAATGGCCGCCGGATTGCAAGATGTGATGTCTATAGCCGTTTTTGAAACTGATTCAGAATAGGGGAACTCAAAAGGATGAAGGCCATAGATTCAACAAATGCCTACCTGTCAATCCTTCCCCTTGTCGCTTTTTTTGTCCTTGCACCGTTGCTTTCCCCTGCCGCTGATTCCGCGGTTGAGGAGCTGCGTATCCGGGAGTCCACCCCGCAACCTGTCGTTGGTTCAGCCGTGGAATTTGAACTGCTGCTTTCCGCCGAAGATTTCGGGGAACTGGATGTGGAAGCCACCCTGATATCGCCCCAAATCGATGTTATTCCTTTGGAGTTTGAGGGCGAGGGGGTTAAAACCGGCAGCGGCAGCGCCGTCGCCGAATTTATACCCCGGATACCAGGTGAA
>PUOI01000389.1 GCA_003552765.1 Candidatus Hydrogenedentota bacterium
GTCATTACGCTAAAACAAGCCAACGACATGGCGGAATCCTTTAAGCATGCCCACGTCGGCGTGACGGTGGACGTGTACCACGTGTGGTGGGATCCCGAACTTGAGACCGAGATCCGCCGCGCCGCGCCGCATCTGCTCACCTTTCACATCTGCGATTGGCGCACTCCCACGCAAGATTTGCTCACGGACCGAGGCCTCATGGGCGAAGGCTGTATCCCCATACGCCAGATCCGTGGTTGGGTCGAAGAGGCGGGCTTCGACGGATTCCACGAAGTCGAGATCTTCTCCGAGCAATACTGGAGCATGGACCAACAGGAGTTTCTCAGCCACATCACGAAAGCGTATGTTCAACACGCCTAACACGGGGGAGCGTGGAGCTGCGATTCCCCCAAACACGAAGGCGGACATTTTGCGAAATAAAGTACTTGCATTATGTCCGGTGAATGAGGTATAGTAAGTGGGAACGGTTCAAGCGTTTACGGTGGATGGAGTTCGCATGTGGTTCTGGTCCAACGACCACGACCCGCCCCACTTCCACATCAAACGAAGGGGCGAATGGGAAGCGCGCGTGTTCTTTCTAGACAATCGCGCGGAAATGATTGAGTTTGTGTGGCGGCGCAAAGCGCCCTCGCGCAAAAGCATCAATCAACTGTACGCCTTGGTGGAGCAACACCGGACGGAGCTTCTAATGCAATGGGAAAAGACTCACGGCAGCCAGAGGTAGCAAGAGAGGCCGCGCCCGAACTGCGGCCCACGCCAGCAGGAAGAACCGCCCGGGAGTTCCGCGTGCGGCTTGTCGCGCCGGACCCTGGTGTGCGGCGCTGGCTAAAAAAACAACTCAAACCGGACATCGCCCCGGGCAAACCACAAATATCCGTGGATTTCGCGGCGAATTGGGAGGATGTCACGGGGGATGGCGGCGACCCCGAAGCCGATTGCATACCGATCACGGCGGCGCGGGTTGAAGATATCCCCTTCGAGGCCCCCGTGCGTCACGGTCACGCCGCCAAATACATGCTGTTTGCGGAGGACCTCCCCATCGAGGCGGTGGTTCCCCGTATTCTTCCGCTAGGGGTGCGTGACCCCAAACGCCTTCACATAACCACACAGAAAGGATGGTTAGCCATGGCGGACATGTTGCACCGGCTCGTATTGGGTCTGGGGGAACCCCAGGCTCCTCCCCGCATCGTGGATGCCTGGATCGAGAAGGCAAACCTGGCGCTATTGGAACCTTCCTTCGACCGGCTTCACGTTCCCTTGGAGCAGTTGGAGCCCTATATTGGCGCCGATCCCGAAACTGTCCACGCCTTCGAACTGGACGAGGATGGGAGCTTCGTGTATTGGCCCCATGCGGACGCCTACTTCGGCTGGGAACAATGCCAAGAGCTTGTTGACCCCTTGGCGGCGCTTGACGCAAAACAACGCGCCCAGGAGTTCAACACGCGCTACGGCGCGGCGATCGAAGAGACCCGAAAGGCGCATGGCGTCCGGCAAAAGGACGTCACCGGCGTCACCGAACGTCATCTGCGCCGGGTTGAGCGCGGCGATGTCCGCGCCTCGAAAGCCGTCCTCGAAGCCCTCGCAAATGCGCACGGGCTCTCCTTGGAAGAGTACCTGAGCGAAGTGGCGGGCCGGACATAAGGGCGAAACCGGCTGAAAGGGAACCAGTCTTACCCGATGCGAGAGCCAGCAAACCGCGAATGGACGCGAGTGACAATCCGCGTCCATTCGTGGTTTATCTTTTGGCTTTCCGCGCTATGCGTCCTCGATTTCTTCTGTATCGCGGTTCCAGCGGACCTCGCGTTTCCGGAAATACGACTCGACGCTCATCAGCATCGTAGCCGCGCCAGTAAAGGCTTCGTCAATATTGCACTTCGGCGTTTCCCCCGTGCGAACGCATTGGAGGAAATCCTCCATGAGCGTGGGATAACGAGGGCCAGCCGCGCGATCGTAGGTCTCCTCGGAATCCTGATACCCGCCCATATGGGCGTAGGCGTGGTGATCGCCGTAGATGTAATAGGTCGTGGCGGCTTGGCCGATGGCGTTGAAGATGAGGCGGCCGTCCTTGCCGATGTACTCGGGCGGCTGGTTGCGGTCCGAGTTCATGATCCCTTCGAAAGAGAGGGCGCAGCCTCGGTCCTCATAGCGATAGTTCGCCAGCCACGTGTCCGGTACCTCGCGGTCGTCATCATAGTAGGCGACATGGCCGGTGCAAGCGCACGTATCCGGAACGCCCCAGCCCAACACGGTCTGCACGTGGTCAAACTCGTGGGAGAGCAAGTCACCCGCTTGGCCCGTCCCATAGGGCCAATAGCAGCGCCAATGCCAAAAATGACGCTCGTTGAAGTCAATGGCCGGCGCGGGCCCCAGCCAAGCCTCCCAATCCAGTTCCTCCAGCACCTGCTCCGGATCAGGACGGTCCCACCAAGAATAGAACCCATACCACCGCCACGGCGCTTGCTCCATCGTGCCGTTGAAAAAGCGGCCGGTCTTGATAAAA
>PUOI01000160.1 GCA_003552765.1 Candidatus Hydrogenedentota bacterium
CTAAAGCCGGTGGCGGGGAGTCAACGCGCATGCCAATCAAATATACTCGCGAGAATTTCCGCAACCGGGCCAAAGGGGTGCGCTGGCAACTGGGGCGCTCCGCCATCCAACAACAGGCCACCATTCCCATCGTGCGCCGCCCTGGCCTGATGCTCTTTCTAGGCATTGCGGTGGTGGTGTTCTTGCTAGTCGTAGCGCAGAATGTGCTCGAAACCTTTCAAACGGCCGAACAACATCCCAGCGCTTCCGCCGTTGTAGCGGACAAGTGGCGGGAAACAGACGATCAAGGCGCCACGGTATACAAACTCCAAGTCTCTGTTGAAAGCTGGCCCGATGCGGCCGAAGCTGAAGCCTCTCTCCTTACCATAACCACCGACGCTTCCAGTTGGCGCCGTTCTCCGGAAGGTTCCGAAGTACTCGTACAATACGAACGAGAAGCCGGCGACGGTAGCGTAACCATCCACGACATCCACTCTCCGCGAGACTAGCACTAAACGCGCCACCCAGCAGCCTATCTGGTAGCCCGTTTCCTCAATCCCGTCAAATAGAGATCCGAAAACCGGTAATTTGCTAAGGAATAGGCGGCGCCCACTTTGCGTTAATCTTTTGTGCTGCTATAATCGAGGTACTATACTAACGTGTACGAGCGTTTCATGCCGGCCCGCGTCCTAGGCGTGAAGATTTTATATTATCTCCCCGGCGTTGCCGCGTTGAGCGTACGATATGCCGCCACGGCATTCCCTTCCTTGAATTGCGCACTCGACTCGCGGATACACATCCGCGACAAAAAGATAGAGGTGAAAAGAATATAATGGATTTTCTAGAAACTCTCAAGAAACAAATCATTGTTCTTGATGGAGGTATGGGCACCCAGATTCAGGCCCTCGGGGTGACGGACGCGGATTTCGGAGGCAAGGATTTCGGAATGCTTTCCGACCTGCTTTGCTTTTCGAAACCCGGCCATGTGAAACAGATTCATATGAACTTCTACCGGGCGGGAGCAAACGCGGTCGAGACCAATACCTTCGGCGCCTCTCCCATGCGTTTTGCGGAATACGACTTCAAAACGCTGGACCTCACCAATTTCGAGGACAACCCCTACGGGGACGATATCCGGGAGCTGCCCCACGAAGAAATGGCGCGCGCCTTGAGCCGGCGGGGAGGGGAGATCGCGTGCGAGGCGCGTGAAGAAGTGCGGCAAGACCCAGATTTTGACGGGCGGCCGCTGTTTGTCGTTGGATCCATTGGCCCCTCAAACCGGGTGCTTTCCCGGACCGAGGCGGACCTCACCGTGTCCACCTTCGAAGAAATCATGGACAACTTCTATCACCAGGTGATGGGCCTGCTCGAGGGCAATGTGGATGTCTTGCTCTACGAGACCCAGCAGGATGTCCTCGAATTGAAGGCGGCCGTCATGGGCGGACAGAAGGCCATGAAGGATTTTGGCAAAACGATCCCGATCATGGCCCAGGTGACGGTGGACCAGTTCTGCAAGATGCAGATTTTCAACACGGATATTCACGCCGCGTTGACCACGATGCAGGACATCGGGATAGACGTCTTCGGCATCAATTGCAGCATCGGCCCGGATCTCATGGTGGACAGCGTGGAAAAGCTGTCCCGCTATTCCAAACTGCCCATCTCGGTCCTCCCCAACGCCGGCCTGCCCGAGTCCGAGGACGGCGTGACCGTGTTCAAGCTGCCGCCGGAAGAGTTGGCGCGGTATTTGGCGGACTTTGTGGACACCTACGGCGTGACCATTGTCGGAGGGTGTTGTGGCACGACCCCGGATCATATTGCGGCCCTGGCCGAAGCCGTAAGAGACAAGAAGCCCAAGGAACGCAAACCGCCCGAGCAAGTGTTTGTCTCGGGTCCGCAAAACGCAGTGCCTTTGGACAGCTCCAGTGACAACCTCATTATGATCGGCGAACGCATGAACCTGCGCGGCTCCAAGAAAGCGCGGGACGCGGTCGAAAACGATGAGGGCCTCGACCACGATGTCCTCGAAGACATCATTCGGGAGCAAGTACACGATCTGGGGCTTCGTCTCATTGATGTGTGCATGGATTCAAACGTCGTAGACACCACTGAGGTGCTCAAGGAGGTCGTTCATAGGCAGACCACGGACTTTGCCGGGGCCATGTCGTTGGACTCCTTCGCCACGGACGCTTTGGTAGAGGCGATCAAGGTTTATCCCGGACGTCCCATCGTTAACTCGATATCACTGGAGGAGTTGGGGCCCGGCGTTACTAAGCTCGATGAACTCATCGAGGCCACGAAGAACCATGCGCCCGTCTATATCGCCCTTTGCGCTGGATCGCAAGGCCCCGGCAGCACGGCGGACGAGAAATACGAGTTGGCCAAGCAGATTGTTGAGAGGGCCGGGGAACATGGCGTCACGCCGGATCAGCTTTTGATCGATGTCAACATCTTCCCCATCGGCGCTGAATCCACCGAGGACATGAATTTTGCGGTGGAATCACTCAACGCCATTGAAAAGGTTAAGACCATCCACCCCGATCTAAAGACCTGCGTGGGCGTGGGCAACCTGACCAACGGTTTGGGGCAAAAACCCTACATGCGCAAGGTTCTCACCTCGGTCTTTCTGGATGAGGCCCGAAAGAAAGGGCTCGACGGCGGGCTTATCAATCCAAATCACTTCGTGGCGGTGAGTGAGCTCGACAAACACGATTACGAACTCGGCCTCAAGGTCGTGCTTGAACGCGACATGGACGCCTTCGCTGAACTCGAGGACATCGCCGAGCGCAAGAAGGGCAAGACCGTTGTCCGGCGAACCACCTACGAAGATCTTTCTCTTGAGGATTCCATCCGCCAAAAGGTGAAGGACGGCTTCAAACAGCGTGAGAAGGGAAGCGTGGAATTCCAGGGCCAAACTTACGAGTATGAGGACAAGGTCGTGGTGGAAGCGGCTCAAGCCGTTGAGAAACACGATCCCCTGGATTTCATCACCGATTACCTCATGCCCGCCATGCAAGAGCTCGGCGATGGTTTCGGACGGGGCGAGTTTAGCTTACCGCATCTTCTGAAGTCGGCCGATGTGATGAAGCAGATCATGGGCTTCATCGAGCGCTACATGCGGGTTAAAAAGGGCGCGGATGTACACGACGAAATCGACTATAAGGGCGCCATCGTCCTAGGGACGGTGTACCAAGACGTGCATTCCATTGGAAAAGACCTCGCCAAGACGCTGTTGGAGAACTACGGTTACCGCGTGATCGACCTCGGCGTGATGACGCCGCTCGAGGACTATTTGGAAAACGCCCAGAAGTACGAGGCCGACGCCATCGGCATGTCCGCCCTTCTGGTGCAGACCTCAAACCATATGATCACGGTCTCCAAGATGATGGAAGAGCAAGGATTGGCTGATCTGCCCCTGCTCATCGGAGGCGCGCCCGTCAATCACCGCCATGCCGCTTATGTCGCACTGGCGGGTAAGGAAGATACCGCGGAAATGCGCGCCAACGTCTTCTACTGCCCGAGCGCGATGGATGGCGTGAATACAATGAACAAGCTTGTGTCCAGCGACGAAGCCAAGAGCGAATTGATGGAGGCCAATCTCACGGAGCTCCAAAAGCAATTCGACAAGGCCAAGAAACGCGCCGAAGCGGATAAGGAACTCCTGGCCACCTTGCCTCGCCGGGAAATCGGCTTCGAGAAAGCCCCTAAGATAGACAGTCCGTGGACGCCTTTTGAGAAGGTCAGCATCCCGCTGAAGGACTTCGCGTCCAACCTGGACAAGAAGACGCTATTCGCACTGAACTGGAAGTTCGGCGGCACGAAGGCCCGGGAAAACCGGGGCGAAACGCAGGAAGTGTTGGAGGCGCTCTTTCAGAAATGGGTGGAGCAAGCTGATGAACACGGCTGGGTGCAACCGCAAGGCGTGTGCGCCCTTTACCCTTGTCAGTCGGATGGCGACGAAATCATTCTGTACGACCCCAGCGACTTGGAGCAGGAAATTGTCCGGATCGACTTTACGCCCGTGGTTGGCGCAGGCCGCAAGGATGTCGTGAGCGGCGCGCAGTACTTCCGCCCGAAGGGAAGCGGCGAATACGATGTGGTAGGCTTGCAGCTATCGACGAGCGGCGCCCAGGTGGACGAGTACATCTCCGCGTTCCGAGAAGAAGGAGATTCCGAATCGACCTTGTACCTCCAGGGCTTGTCTGATCGCGTGGCGGAGGATATGGCCGATTACCTTCACGAGCACATGCGGGAACTCCTGGGTATGGGCGGTACGGATCAGGGGACTCGCTGGTCTCCAGGGTATCCCGGCATGGCTAATCCCGAGAACAACAAGGTGCTCTTTGATTTGTTGCAAGCTGGGGACGAACTCGGCGTGCAACTCACCGACGCCTGTGAGTTCTATCCCACTGGCACGACGGCGGCCGTGGTCAGCTTCCATCCCGAAGCCCGGTTCACGTAAACCCGGCTTTTGGCCCCATACTTTTACTTTCTTTTCCCAACGCCCGTGGCTTCGGTCGCGGGCGTTTTCGTTGCGTCACAGCGCGTGATCCCGAGCGTTCCACGTCACCGCGGTTCGGCCGGGAACGTATAATCGTCCTCTTCTGGAAAAGGATACGCCCTGTCCCAGTCAAACGCACAGTCCGTGGCGTCCGCCGTGATGGGTCCGGGCACCAGGCCTTCGCTGATGCAGATGTTGTCTGTTTCGTACACGCCTTCGATTTCGCCCGCCACGGTCGCGCCGGAGTCCGTGTCGGTATGGAAGGAGGTGTTGGTGATCGTGATTCGCTCCATCGAACGGTCATTGAATCCAAAGGCGGGCACATCGGGGGCATCCAGCAAGAACTGGCTGTCCGAGACTTCGAGCCATTGGTTGTCGTTGAGAAACCGCACCGCGCCCGTCGCGTTTGGCGTTTGCAACACGATGAATGAGCAATTCTCCACGTAGCCGCCGTCCGAAGCGCGTTCCGCGCTGTCCGCCACCACGCCAGAGGTGTTCACCGTGCCATCCAGTTCGTGCAACTCCCCGCGCGACGTGTCCATCCAGAACGTGCAGTTGCGCACCACCTCGTTCTCGCCCCCGATGCGAATCGATGAAGGCGTATTGTTCGCGAAGACGGAGTCTTCCACCAGCATCGCGCCCTCCATCCGCGTGTAGATAGCGTTGTCGTTGAACCCCGTGATCTTTGCGTTACGGATGGTGACATTGCCCGGCGAAGAAGACCAGATGCATCCCTGCGAGCGGTAACTCAATGAGCCCCGGTTGTGATGCACAAACCCATCGATAAGCACTTCGGTACCTTGAGAGGCGTGCATTGAGAACGAACGGGTCGTGGGCTGGTCCGCGTCGGTAGTTGAGCCGTGGATACGGTGACGCAGATTACGGAACTCGAAGTTCCCCGTATTCCGGTTAATGTTGTATCCCGCCGCAGCGCGGCCTTCCGAGTCCAAGTCGATGTTTTCCACGAGACAGTTTCCGCCGCGAAAGCGAATGAGAAACTGACGTTCCTGATCTATTCCCCATCGATCGGGCAGCCACACCGTGACCTGCCCTTCACCGCGCAAGCCCCAGTCGGTATGCTCGATAGTCAGTTCCTCCTCCCAGACGTAGTCCCCTTCCGGGACGATCAGCAGCTCGCCGCTCTCGGAATCAGCGGCGTAGGCCGAGAGATCCTCCCCGTCGTCGATGTCCAACACACGCTCCGTCATGCGAGTGACATCGACGACCTCGTAGTCCCCCTCCGCGGCCAAGGCTGTCGGCGCAACCGCAAGCGCAAGGGCGATGAACATTCCTCCCAAGATAATACGCATAGCTCTATCTCCTTTTCGTTCAATGGATTCATGCTACACGATTCCCCAAAGAAGGCGCAATACGAGATAATTGACGGATCACTGGATAAGGACGCTGCTCCACGGTAGAACATCCCCCTTCGAAGGGGGTGGCCCGAAAGGCCGGGGGATGTAAACGCCAACCCATCGCCTTATCCGGCGATTTGGGAATTGGCGCGCAATGATATAGGAAAGAATGTCTTATTCAGCGATGGCTGGGGCATGTAGCCCCCTTTACCCCGCCCTCGCTTTTGCCTTAACGAGGCGTAATCGTGACGTTCTGAGCGACCTCGCGAACCTCGGCGCGGCTGAAGTGGCCGATGTCCCAGCTCATTGCGTTGGCCGTCCCCGCCGCGACTCCCAGCACGGCCATGTCTTGGAGATCCATGTCCTCGAGCAAGCCAATGGCGAAGCCCGCAAGCAGCGAGTCTCCGCTTCCCACGGCGTTGACCTCCTGGATTTCGGGAGGGCGAACGTGATACTGCTCGCCACCGCGTGAAACAAGCGCCCCTTCGTCCCCTAGGGACAGAATGACCAGCTCGACGCCCTTCTGATGGAACAGATCCACGGCGCACCAATGCGCTTCCGCCGTGTCGAGGGCGAATCCAACGATTTCCTCCGTCTCGCGCAGGTTGGGTTTAATGGCCGTGGGACAGGCCTTGAGCCCGGCGGCAAATTCGGGGCCATGGCTATCCAGAAACACCGGCTTGCCCGCGTCACGGGCCATGCTCACAAGATGGCGATAGACTTCTTCCATCGAGCGACATGGGACCGTGCCATTCAGCGTGACCAGCCGGGCTTCCTTGACACGGCGGGCAAACTCGGCCCCGAACGCATCAAGTTCCTCTCGGGTAACCGTGGGACCGGGTTCGAAAAGCGGCGTTTGCCGGTGAATGGAGGATTCAAGGACCGTCGTGATGGTGCGCGTATGATCCCGAAGCCACACCGGGTAACACGTGACCTCGTCGTCCTGCTCAATCATGTCCACGACGTGCCGGCCCGCATGGCCGCCCACCAGAACCATGGCGGCGCTGCGCCCGCCCAAGGCCTTCACGGCGCGCGCCACGTTGTTGCCTTTTCCGCCCGGCACCGCGCTCCATCGGGAAGCAACGGTTTTGCGGCCCGGTTCGAGGGTTTCCACGAACAGGGTCTTATCCACGCACGAATTGGGCGTCACGCATAAAACCACGGGCACATTCCCTTTTCACACAGCTTACAACGCGGGAAAGGAGATCCCCTCGCCCCCTTCAAGGAGGGAATTGGTCCACGCCTGCCCCGATTCCTCCGAGCGCCGGAGTCCCCAGCAGCTAAAGCCGGCGAGACGCCGGCGGTACAGGAAACCCCTCCTCCACCTTCATTCCCGCGCAGGCGGGAATCCACAGCACACGGTTCTGTCCCCGGCTTCTGGCTCCCCGCTTGCGCGGGGATGACGGTAGATGCGCTACAACTCTCCCGTATGCCGGGCGAGCGCGCAGGCGGCGGAGCCCATTACGCCCGCGTCCGCGCCCAGACCGGCCGGCAAGATCTCGCAACGCTTGCCGGGCACCTCAAACGCGTTGGCGCGGGCGGTTTCGCGAATGGCCGAGAACAGGCTGTCGCCGGACGCAATCATGCCTCCGGAGAATATGATGCGTTCGGGGTTCAGCAAGTTGATAAGACTCGCCACGCCGATGCCTAGCCACATCCCTGTTTCGTGTGTCACCCAGCGAGCAAAACTGTCGCCCTGGTTTTCCGCCTCGGTGATCATCTTACCCGTCAAGTTCTCGAAATCGCCGCCGCTGAGTTCGGTTAGCAGCGTCTCTTGGCCTGCGGCGATGCCCTCTTTCGCAGTGCGGACCTGCCCGGTCACGGAGGCGTAGGCTTCAAGGCATCCTTCGGAACCGCACCCGCACATCCGGCCGCCGCGCATTACCTTGAGGTGCCCGATCTCGGCGGCGGTCCCATCGATACCGCGCAAGAGTTCGCCGTTGATGACGATCCCCCCGCCCACGCCCGTGCCCAGGGTCAACAGGCACATAGTGTCCACCCCTTGGCCCGCGCCCGACCAGTACTCGCCAAAACAAGCGACGTTGGCGTCGTTGTCGACGTAGCACGGCACGTTCAGGCGCTTGAACATGCTCTCCGCCAGCGGCACATTGCGCCAGCCGGGCAGATTCGGCGGACTGTATACAATGCCGGTCTGCCAGTTCATCGGTCCCGGCGCGCCGATCCCCACCGCCGTGACATCCTCCAGGCTTAAGCCCGCATCCCGGACTACATCCTTAACGGCTTGGGCCATGACATCCATGACCGCCTCCGGCCCATTTTCCGCGGCCGTGGGACGGGAGTCCTGTGTAAGGATCTTCTTGTCTTGGCTCACCGCCGCGGTCTTGACGTTGGTCCCTCCGAGATCAATCCCAACCACGATCTTGCTCATGTTTGATGCACCCCCAATTGGTTGACATACTCAATCGCCTGATCCATGCGCGCCAGGCACGCTTCCTTACCTAGCAACTCCGTCAGCTCAAACAGCCCCGGCCCGACGCTCTTACCCGTGAGCGCCAGCCGCGTGGGATGAATAAATGCGCCTTGGTTCTCTCCCGTTTCCTCAGTCATCCGCTCGAAGCTCGCCTTGAGGTTATCCAATGTCCACGGTTCGGTCTCTTCAAAGGCTTGCCGGATACGCCGCATACGGGCGGGCGCGTCTTCTTTCTCCCACTGTTTACGGACCGCCTTTTCCTCGTATTCGGTGATCTCCTGAAAGAAAAAGTCCGTATAAGGCACGATTTCGTTCAAGGTCTTGATCTTTTCCTGGCAAATGTGGGTCATTTTCCACAGCCATTCCGGCGGCTTCGAATCCACATCGAACCCGGCGTCCCGGAGAATGGGCAAGACGCGATCCTGCAATTCCTCCACGCTCAGGCGGCGGATGTGCTGGCCATTAAGCCATTGGACTTTCTTCATGTCAAACCGGGCGGCGGACTGGCCCAGACGATTGATATCGAAGCACTCGATAAGTTCTTCCTTCGTGAACAGCTCGCGGTCATCGCCCGGCGTCCAGCCCAGGAGCACAACGTAGTTGAAGATCGCCTCGGGCAGGTAGCCGTCCGTCCGCCAGTCCAGCACGTTGGCGCCGCGCAGCCGCTTGCTGTACTTCTTCCTATTCTCGTCGAGCACCATGGGCAAGTGGGCGAAGGCCGGCACGGGATACCCCAGGGCCTTGAACAGAAGGACGTGCCGCGTGGCGTTGGTGAGGTGATCGTCACCCCGCAAAATGTGGCTGATCTTCATCATCCCGTCGTCCACCACCACGGCCAGATGGAAGGTGGGATACCCGTTGGGTTTCTGAATGATGAAGTCGTCGAATTCGCTGTTGTTCGTCCGAACCGTTCCCTGGACGAGATCGTCGATCTCCGTGACGCCTTCCTCGATCTTGAACCGAATGCTGTACGGCGCGTCGCCTTTCGCGGCGATTTCCTCCGGCGTCAGGTCACGGCATTTTCCGTTATACCGCGGCGGCCGTTTCTCCGCGCGCGCCCGCTCCCGTTCGGCGTCCAGTTCTTCCTTCGTGCAGAAGCATTTGTAGGCTTTGCCCTCGTCCAGGAGCCGGGCCGCCTCTTGCTGGTACAGGGGAATGCGCTCGGACTGGCGGTATGGGCCGTACTCGCCCTTGGCGGGCACGTCGCCGAACGGCGGGCCTTCATCCCAGTCGATGCCAAGCCAGTGGAACCCTTCGCACATGGCGTGAGCGAACTCGTCGCTACTCCGCTCAATGTCCGTGTCCTCCAGCCGCAAGATAAAGGTTCCTCCTTGCTGACGGGCGAAAAGCCAGTTGAACACGGCCATTTTCGCGGTCCCAATGTGAAGAAACCCCGAAGGCGACGGGGCAATGCGCACGCGTACGTTACTCATGTAATCTCCATTTTAGCTGTCCACTTTTGTGATGCGGTTGTTCTCGTCCACATGAACCGTTATGGGCCGGAACGTCTTGGCCGTCTCCTCGTCCACCATGCGGAACGTCATGGCGATGATGATATCGCCCACTTGTCCCTGGCGCGCGGCCGGGCCATTAAGACACACCGTCCCGCTTCCCCGTTCCCCTTCGATGATGTAGGTGTCAAAGCGGGCGCCGTTATTGATGTTCACAACAAGGACTTTCTCATTGGCGAGAAACCCAGCGGCCTCGTAGAGGTCGGGGTCGAGGGTGAGGCTTCCCACGTAGTGCAAATCGGCTTCGGTAACGGTTGCGCGGTGGATCTTTCCCCGCAGCATTTCCACATACATAATGGTCCTACGTAGCCTCCAATTTGATGTTGTCGATAAGCCGGGTCTCCCCCACTTTGGCCGCCACGGCCAGCAAGGCCGGCGGGCGGATTTCCTCCAGCGGCTCCAGGTTTTCGGCGTCCACCAGTTCCACGTAATCCAGGGCGTTCACGTGCGCCAGGCCGTCTCGCACGGCCTCGCACACGGCTTTCGCCGAGCGTTCGCCGTTGCCCATCAGGGCGCGGCCTTTCTCTAGCGCGCGCGGAATACACAATGCCCGCCCGCGTTCCTCCGGCGTCAGATACTGGTTGCGGGAGCTGAGCGCCAGCCCATCCGCTTCGCGCACAATCGGCAGCCCAACGATTTCGGTCCCAAAATCGAGATCCCGCGTCATCCGCCGGATGACCGCCAATTGCTGGGCGTCTTTCTGCCCGAAGTAGGCCCGGTGAGGCTGCACGGCGTTGAAGAGTTTGGCCACGACTGTAGTGACTCCGCGAAAATGGCCTGGGCGCGACCGGCCACACAATCTTTCGGTCAATGGTCCTAACACATCAACGTAGGTGGCGTAATCCGCGGGATACATGGCCCGCACGTCGGGCGCGTAGATCGCGTCCCCGCCAAGGTCTTCCGCCATGCCTTTGTCGGCCTCGAAGGTGCGCGGATAGCGTTCGTAATCTTCGTTGGGTCCGAACTGAGCGGGGTTTACGAATATGCTTACGACCGAGACGTCACAATCGGCCACGGACTGCCGGATAAGGCTGGCGTGCCCTTCGTGGAGCGCTCCCATGGTGGGGACAAAACCGAGGGTTCGTCCAGCTTTCCGTTGTTCCAGGCTCCACCCGCGCATGACCTCGGCGGTCTCGAGCACTCTCATCAAAAGCTATGCTCCTCGCCCGGAAAAACGCCGCCTTTAACCTCTTCCACGTACTGTTTGACCGCGTCCCCCATGGCGGAACGGATATCGGCATAGACCTTGGCGTGTTTCGCGCGCCGCCCAAACCCCAGCATGTCATGCGTGACCAACACCTGGCCGTCGCAGTGCGGACCGGCGCCGATGCCAATGGTGGGAATGTCTAGAGCGGCGGTGATTTCCTGCGCGAGATCCGCCGGCACGACCTCAAGCACCAGCGCGAAACAACCCAGCGCCTGCAATTCCCGGGCGTCACGCACCAACTGCTCGCGCGCATCCCTAGAGCGGCCTTGCACTTTGTACCCGCCGAGCTGATGAATGCGTTGCGGCGTCAGACCCAAGTGTCCCATGACGGGAATTCCCGCGTTGAGGATGCGTTCAATGGCGGCCCCAAAACTCCGGGCCGAACCTTCAAGCTTCACGGCGTGCGCGCCAGCCTCCGCCACGAACCGGCCCGCGTTCGTCACGGCCTCCTCGGGGCTTACTTGATAGGACATGAAAGGCATGTCGGCGACCACGAGCGGCTCGCGGACAGCGGTCGACACCATGCGCACATGATGCAGCATTTC
>PUOI01000455.1 GCA_003552765.1 Candidatus Hydrogenedentota bacterium
CCGGCCTTGAGCGCATGGGGAAGAAGTCGGCGGCGAACTTGGTCGAGGCTATTGAGACGAGCAAGAGCCGTGGTTTGGCCCGGTTGCTTTTTGGCTTGGGCATCCGGCACGTGGGAAGCCATGTCGCCGAAGTCCTCGCTTCGCATTACGGTTCGATTGACGCGCTGATGCAAGCTTCCGTGGAGGAACTCGCCAGTATTCACGAAATTGGGGATACCTTGGCGCGCTCCGTCCGGGATTTTTTTGACATGGAGGCCAATCGCGCCCTTGTCGCCCGGTTGCGTGAGCGGGGCGTGGTGATGGAGTCTGAACAGACGGACAAGGCCGAAGGCGGCGCACGGCCTCTGGAGGGGATGTCTTTCGTGGTGACGGGCACGCTAGAGCAATATACCCGCGAGGGAATTCACGAACGCATCAAGGCGCTGGGCGGACGTACGTTGTCAAGTGTGAGCAGCAAGACGGATTATGTGGTGGCGGGAGAGAAGGCTGGAAGCAAAGTGAAGAAGGCGCGCGACTTGGGAGTCCACGTGTTGACCGAAGCCGAGTTCGAGGCGTTAGCCGGGACTTCCTCATGAACGAAAAACGCATTCAATGCCCCAAGCACCTTGACCAAGAGAGCGGCCGCGGACTTGTTGAGCAGGTCCGCGCCGAAGGGGTTGCGCCCCGGCAGACCCTGGTCCTTGATTTCAGCGAAACCGAGGATATGGACACACGTGGCGGGGCGTGGCTCATAGAACTCGCCAACTACGTAAAGGCTCAAAACGCGAAGTTTGATCTGGCGGGCCAGCAAGGCGATGTGGCCGAGTTCTTGGGGCTTCTCCGGCCCAGCTTGGTGTCCATGGCGGAGGCGCCTCCCCAGCGGGCTGGCGTGTTTGAGCAAGCCGGTGAAGCTGCGCTCAACACCATAAGCGAGTTCAAGGAGTTCTATCACTTCCTCGTTGACACCATCTACTGGACCGCGCTAGCTCCCTTCGAAGGCCGTGGATTCCGTTGGGGGTCGTTCATTGATGAGCTTAACGAGATGGGAGTGCGGGCGCTCAAGATCACGCTCCTGATGAATTTCCTGCTCGGCATGATTGTAGCCATGCTGTCGGCTGCGCAGCTTGAGTTGTTTGGAGCAAGCATTTATGTCGCCGACCTGGTCATGGTCGCTTTCGCGCGGGAGTTGGCCGCCGTCATGACCGCCGTGGTGGTTTCCGCCCGCACGGGCGCGGCCATTGCCGCCGAGTTGGCCACGATGAAGGTGCAGGAAGAGCTTGACGCCCTGCGGGGTATGGGGCTTCACGCCGCGCAGTTTCTGGTGGCTCCCAAGGTGCTGGCCTTGGTGATAGCGCTACCTTTGCTGACGGGCTTGGGTATGCTGGCGGGTATTGGAGGCGGCGCGGTGTGGGGCTTGGTTGTACTTGAATTCCGGCCCGACATCTGGTTCAACCAGACGTTGAACGCCGCTATGTTCAGCGACATCTTCCAAGGGTTTTTCAAGGCCTTCGTATTCGCCATCGTCATTGTGCTGATCGGCTGCCATAATGGATTGCGCGTCACCGGCGGCGCGCGGGGCGTTGGTTTGATGACCACACGCGCCGTGGTGATGGATATCTTCTTTATTGTCTTGATCGACATGATCTTCGCAGCGTTCTTCTACTACATTTTGTAATCACGGTATGGCCAAGAAATCAAAAGAGAAAAAGAACGCCAACGGCTCCGTCATCCGCGTGCGCAATCTCGTGGCGAAGTACGGGGATGTCACGGTGCTGGATAACGTGACGTTCGACGTGCCCCGGAATGAGATCTATGTTATTCTGGGCGCGAGCGGGTGCGGGAAGACAACGCTCCTCAAACACCTCACCGGTCTTATCCCCGCCACGAATGGGGCGATCGAGATATCCGGCCAGAACATTACGGGGATGGACGAGGAACAGCTGGCGGGCATGCAGCGCAACATCGGCATCGCGTTCCAAAACAGCGGTCTGTTCAATTCGATGACGGTTGGAGACAATGTCGCGCTGCCCTTGCGGGAATACGGCAACATGGAGCCCCAACTGGTCAACGCCGTGGTGCGCCTCAAACTCAGCCTAGTGGGGTTGGCCAACGCCGAATACAAGCTGCCCGCCGAGTTGAGTGGCGGCATGCGCAAACGGGCCGGACTCGCCCGCGCCATCGCGTTGGATCCGCCCATCGTATTCTTCGACGAGCCCTCCGCCGGCCTGGACCCCATCATGGCGTCCGGGCTGGACGAGTTGATACTGAACCTCAAGCATTTGCTTGGGATTACACTGATCATCGTGACCCACGAACTGGATTCCATCCGCAAGATCGCGGACCGCATTCTCATGTTGGATCAGGGCCGGGTTATCTTCACGGGCACGGTGCGCGAGGCGGAGCAGTCGGACCAGGACCGCGTGCGGCAATTCTTTGAACGCCGTCCGGACGAACACATCACGCAACGCAACATCTAAGCGGCGGGCCAAAGGGGCGCCGTTGCGTTGGGGCAAGGGCGGTTAAGGTTCATACAACATTTGACGAAATGCGTTATGTAACGCAGACTACAACGTGTCACGCTTGAGGTTGGGCGTGAAATAGGAGTTTACATCCGTGGCGACGCGGACGCAGAAAACCAAGGTTGGGGTATTTGTCCTTACGAGTCTCGTGATCATAGTGACCTGCGTGCTCGTGATCGCTGGCTACACCCGGGAGCCGCATGAATCCTATTGGGTGGAGTTCGATGAGTCCATTCAAGGTCTGACGGAAGGCGGCTCGGTCGTATATATGGGGGTGCCCGTCGGAACCGTGGAGGAGATATTTGTCACGGATGATCTCAAGGCCCGCGTCCGCATTAATGTAAACCTGGATACCGTGACGTTGCGGGAAGGCGTGCGCGCCCGGCTTGGACTGGATAGCGTGGCCGCGGGCACGATGTGTGTTACGCTTTCCGGCGGTGATCCGGAAGGGGAGGTCCTGCCGCCCGAAAGCGATATCCCGGCGGATCCCTCGCTCATTGAGGCCGTGAGTTCGCAGGTCGAAGAGATTCTGTATGACCTGTCGCGAATCGCGGGCGACGTGAGCGCCGCGTTGGAAGGGCTTGACGAAGGCGAGCTGACCGACATGATTCGCGACGCCCATGGGCTGTTGCGAGAAGCGCGCAATGTCGTGACCTCCGTCGCGGAGACGGTGTACGGATTCCAAGACACGGCGGAAGAGAGCATGAGGGACTTCACGCGGCTCGCGAACGAGTTGGGGAATCTGACGGAAGAGACAACGCAGCTCGTCGTATCCACCAGGGCGCAACTCGAAACGCTTGACCTGGATGAAACCCAGCAGCAGGTGCACCGCCTCTTCGATAACATGGAAGAACTCAGCGAGAACCTTATCCATGCCACGGAAGTCTTCAGTCAGACGGCGGAGGGCGTTCTCCATCAGACCGACAATATGGAGTACCATTTGCGCGACAGCTTGCATACGTTAAACGAAACGCTCGAGTCCATACGTAGGCTCAGCGATTATCTCCAGGACGATCCCTCGGCCTTCATTCGGGGCCGGGGCCAGCCCGAAGGACCATAAGATGAGCCGTAGTGCAACCGTAATGCTGGCTTTGGCCGTCACACTGACGATGGGGTGCGCCGCGCCCCGGTTCACGCCCACGCTGTATTACTCCGTGGAGCCTGTCATCGAGGTTAGCCAAGTGGAAACCACGGGGGAGAGTCTAGGCATGCGCCCGATCCAGGTGGATCGCCCGTATCGCCAGCGCATGATGTTCCGCGAGCGGGGCCATGTCCTCCACGGATACCCCAACGCGGAATGGGCCAAGACCCCAAATGAGGCCGCTACGCGGGCGCTGCTTGACGCCCTGACCGAAACGGGCCGGTTTGACGATGTCGGCAACGCCGCGGATATGCCGCGCCCCGACTATGTGTTGCTGGGCAACCTGCGGAAGTTCGAGGAGGACCGCACGCTGGAAGAGGTCGCCGCCGTCGTGGAGGGCCGTGTCGAGCTGCGCCGGGGCGGCGACCGAAGCGCTGTGTGGACAGGGGTCATCCGTGCAAGCCATCCCTTGGCTGAACCGGGTCCACACGCGTACGCCGAGGCCATGAGCGTGGCCTTGGGCCAGTGGGCTTCCGAAGCCGCCGAACGAATCGCCGCCGCCACATAGACACATGCCAAACGCGACGGGCTGCTGGCCGCTCGCCGGTAAGCCCCCGTGAGCGCTGAATAACCGCTTGTCACCGTCAATTCACGTCAATTGGCGGTGATTTCTTCTTTCTCCGTATCCGGGACATGGTCCTGCTCTGGCGGCTGTCTCTTCTTGTCCAACAGGTAAGGTCCCATGACAAGATAATCCATGTCGGTGCGCATAAAACACGTGAAGGCTTCCACGGGGCTGCACACCGTGGGCTCGCCTTGGACGCGAAAGGGGATATTGATTATCACGGGGTAGCCCGTTAGTTCGTGGAAGCGCTTGATAAGACCGTGATAGAGCGGGTTGTCCTCGCGCTTCACCGTGTGGATGCGCGCCGAGTTGTCCACGTGCGTGATGGCCGGAAGCTCGGAACGGATAACCCTCAACTTCTCCAAGCCCTTGGCCTTCTTTTCGTTCTTGCCGAGTTTCCGCAAACGTTTGCGATGCAATGGGACACCCAAGAGCTGATGCGGACTCTCCCGCTCCAGCTCAAAGAAATCCGAGACGTGTTCCGCCAAGATGGAGGCCGCGAAAGGCCTTAGGGGTGTGTTCGCCCCCGTCTTGTGGTTGAGGCGTGAATGCATCTTTCGCGATGCGGGATTGCCCAATATGCCGCGCGCGCCCACGGGATGGGCTCCGAACGCCATTCGCCCCTGAAACCAGCCCACAGTCTTCTCGTCAGCCAACAGACTCGCCACGCGTTCGCAAAGTTCGTCTTCGGGTAGGCGTGTATAGGGAATCTTCTCCTCCCGCAAATAGGATTCGATGGCCTCCTCGCCAAACCAGGGGCCAGCGTAGATGGAGGGGGACTTGAACGTTGTTTCAGGCGCGGCCGGGCCGCGGGGCGCATCAAAGAGCTGATGGTGCGCGAACAATGCGCACCCCACGGCGTTGCCTGCGTCATCGGGCGCAGGGGAAATCCACACATCCTTGAAGGGACCTTCCCGGATTAGGCGGGCATTGGCCCCGGCATTCAGGGCCATGTCCCCCGCCAGGGTTAGGTATTCCTTTCCCGTTTTCTCGTGGACATGGCGCGCCATTCGCAGGACGAGTTCCTCGTTGACTGTCTGCGCCGATCGCGCGAGGTCCATATCGCGCTGCGTTATGCGTTGCTTCGGTTGGCGGGGGGAACCGCCAAAGAGCGTTGCGAATCGTTCGGTGGCCCCGGCCAGACCCGCTTGGTAATCAAAGCACTCCGGGTTCATATGGATAGAGCCATCGGGTTTCACGTCGATAAGCTCGTGGTAAATGGCGTCCACATAGCGCGGTTTGCCATAGGGCGCAAGTCCAGCCAGTTTCTCCCAGGCGTCCTCCCCACGAAAGCCCGCGAACTGCGCGAAGACCGAACAGAGCAGCCCCGGGGAATGGGGGAAGGGAATCTCCGCCTGGACCTCGATCCGGTTGCCTTCGCCCACGCCATGGGCCGAGGCGGCCCATTCGCTCGCGCCGTCTAGGACCAGGAATGCGGCCTCTTCGTAGGGACTGGTAAAGAACGCGGAAGCCGCATGAGCTTCATGGTTAGCCGTGAATAGAATCTTCCCCGTATATCCGAGTTCGCGGCGGATGGCGGCGCGTATGAATACCTTCTTTCTGGCCCATGCCGGCGTCTGCCGATGCAAGTAACGCAAGCCCTTGGGCGAGGGAGAGAACTCTGTCTTCATGAACCGCTTGAACGTCATCAGGGGCTTGTCGTGGAAGACCACGCAGTCGATGTCCGTAATGGAGAGCGTTCCTTCCTCCAAACAATATCGTCCCGCCTCCCGCGGGAAACGGGGATCGTGCTCCTTTCTGGAAAACCACGCCTGCCGGGCAGCCGCCAATACTACGCCATCCCGTATCAAACACACTGCGCTGTCATCGGAGAACGCTGAAATCCCGAGAATGTTCATCCACACCTGCTCCCAACCAACCGTTTCGACCCAATGCGGCTCTCCGCCGCGCGCAAACCAGTATGCAAGATATCCCCCTGAATCGCCAAACGTATTTGGCTGCCGCTGGTTGAAACCACCGGGCGCCTTGAGTAAGCTGAGGATTCCCCCTCGAAGAAATCGCATCGCCGCAACCCTAATGGGAGACGTTTCCATGCGCCTCAGCGAGGGATGGGCGGAGACGCACGCCATTCCATGACCTGGACCTATGAACGCGGTGAAGGCCGCCAAAAACACTGTTGGAAGCGAAATAGCGCCGGATTCGTACCCGGTGCAAGGGGCGCCGTTGGCAAATGTCCCGCGCACATATCGGATGCGGCGGCCCAAGCCATTCTGAATCGTGGGATTGAGGTGAAGGAAGCGGATGATGATTCCTATCCCGTCCGAATCTACGCGTATCATGATGGCGTCGTGTATGAGGCTGTTCCTAGTCGCCCCGGTATCTCGTATCATGGATATCCGTGGCGCGGCGATCTGCCCGGGCGTTCGCCGCTTCCCGGGTATGTCCGGCGGCACTTGGAGGAACAAGCCAAAGAAGTAAGCCAAGAAAAGGAACTGAAGACATGGCTGAAGAAATACGGCGGACGATAGGCTGCGATACGGGGCTGCGCTTCGAGTTCCGTTTTCCAAGCGCGGCGCAAAGCGAGGAGCGCGCTCTGGGTTGGGGATATGGCTCCCTGTACTTTCTGGGCGACGCCGTATGGGTGTCGGAAGACGAGACGGGGAAGGAGAAGCCGTTATGGTGGACGTGGCTCGATCTTCTCGAGTTCTTGGGCAAATGGTGGCCCTGGCTTACTCTAGAAGAGAACTATCCCATACCGCTTATCCCGCCCCCGGTATATCCCGCGCATCTTCAGCGCGAGGCAGAGCGCCGTTGGGAAGATAGGCCCGGCCATCTTACCGAACCCGAGGAGCGAGCGGTATATCGTTTTCACTGCCGCCATGATCTCGCCATGGCGTTGAAAGGGACTTTTGTTCCTTCCATTATGATTTTACGCCAAGGCCGGCAGTACTTGATCTCGGACGCCGCATTCGCCCGCAACGCACCAAGGCCCTATGAGGAAGTCGTTGACACGCTTGAAGGAGTGGGGAACTTTATCGCGGAATACGTGCGGGAAGGCAAGCATCCCCGTCAAGAGGCCGCGCTAGAGTTGTGGGAGACGCGAGCGAGGCGGTCCCGCGAGCAGGGCCTCGTGATACGCACGGGGCTTAGCCGTGAAGAGCTGGAGCGTTTGGCTGCCAACGAGGACCCCGCCACGTTTTGGGAATACAATGCCGAGGACGGCGAAGAAGAGTCCGAACTGGTGGCCGCGGCTCGGATGACTGCCGCAATGACACATGAACAGCAAGCCGATATCCTAGGCCGGATTCGCGAAACGAAGAGACGAGAAACCCCAAGACTCGATGAATTCACGGAGGAGTTTGCGCGAGTATTTGAGGAATGCGGCCCTTGGCATAACCAAGGGTATTGGGCCGCGGCCTGGCTGCGGGACCAACTCGATCACGCGGTTCGGGAATCGATTGACCCGGAGATTTTGTTAATAAGCTGGGGGGTGGATATTGAGGAAGTGCGTTATCCCGATTGCAAGCTGGAGGCTATCGCCGCGTGGGGACCTAGGCACGGGCCTGTGGTTTTTGTAAATACCGCCGAAGGCATTCGCTCATCCCATTCATACGGAAGACGCGCCACGCTCGCTCACGAGATTGCCCATCTGCTTATCGATCGGGATCGCGCCTTGCCGGTGGCCGAGGTGCTAGGGGGAGCCACACCCGAGCACGCCGAGAAGCGGGCTAGGGCGTTTGCGGCGGAATTCTTGTTGCCGCGGGAAGCGGCGCTTAATGTGCTGCGCAATGCCGAATCGCTCGGCGCCGCCATGGAAAAACTCCAGCAGAATTATGGGGTTAGCAGGGAAGTGGTGGCGTGGCAGATTCTCAACTCAAGAGGGTCTGAACAGTTGAGCAAGGACGAACGCCGGGAACTCGACGGTATTGTCCAGTAGTTTCAACTATTTCATGGACTGTGAAGTTTCAAAGCCAATAGGGAGGGTAGCATGGCAATTCGGATTGACCCGTTGATTAAGCCGGCCGACCTGAAGGAGGCCATCGACTGGGTGTTTCAATCGGCGCGCCCGAAGATTGAGGCGCTTAATGAATACTGGGATCCCGCCAAGGGATCGCCCGTATTTACCGTAAAAGGTAAGTACACCAGCCGGGGCTGGACGGAGTGGACGCAAGGTTTCCAGTATGGATGCCAAATCTTTCTGTTTGACGCCTTGGAGGACGAGAAATTCCTGCGCCTTGGGCGAGACAACACCATACGGTTCATGGCCCCGCATGTCAGCCATACCGGCGTGCATGACCACGGCTTCAACAATGTGAGCACCTATGGGAACCTGCGCCGGTTGGCCCGCGAAGGGCGGATCGACATGTCCGAGGACGAAATGCAGTTCCACGAAATGGCGCTAAAGGCCTCCGGCGCGGCGCAAGCCTCGCGTTGGACCGTCACGAACGATGGCACAGGCTTCATCCCCTCGTTCAACGGGCCGCACTCCTTGTTCAGTGACACCATCCGTTCGTGCCGGGTGCTGGTTCTTGCTCATCAGCTTGGCCATGTACTCATGGGAGAAGGAGATAGGCGCATCAACCTCCTCGGCCGGGCGATTGAGCATGCGCGGAACACTGCACGCTACAACGTCTACTATGGCGAGGGGCGCGACCATTACGATGTCCGGGGCCGGGTGGTGCATGAAAGCATCTTCAACACGCGCGATGGGAACTACCGGTGCCCAAGCACGCAGCAAGGCTATTCTCCCTTCAGCACCTGGACCCGGGGCCTTTCGTGGGTTGTGTGTGGGTACGCGGAAGAACTCGAAGCGTTGGCCGTCTTGCCGGATGAAGACCTGAAACCCTTCGGAGGCCGGAAAGAGATCCAGGCGATGATGATGAAGGCGGCCACGGCGGCGGCTGACTTCTTTATCGCGAACACGCCTATCGACGGCGTGCCCTACTGGGACACCGGCGCGCCGGGGCTGGCGCAGATGCCGGGGTACCTGGATAAGCCCGCGCAGATAGACAATCCCTATGAACCCGTGGATAGCTCAGCCGCGGCCATCACGGCGCAGGGGCTGCTTCGCCTCGGCCATGTCCTGGGCCTGGACGGCGCCGGCCGGGATTACTACCAAGCAGGTCTGACCGTTGCGCGTACGCTGTTCAGCGAGGATTACATCTCCGAGGATCCCGACCATCACGGCATACTGCTCCATTGTCAGTACCACCGCCCCAACGGATGGGACCACATCCCAGAAGGTAAAACCATCCCGCAAGGGGAGTCGTGCATGTGGGGCGATTACCATGCCATGGAGCTTGCACTGTATCTTCGGCGCGAGATCCAGGGAGGACCCTACTACAAGTTCTTTGATGGAGCGTGAGACCGGGGGCGGAAACCCGCCTCCTTCATTGCGTGTCGAGGCGCACGACGTTCACGCTGGCGGTGGCGGTTCGGCCTGTCAACATGTCGCGCGCGATAACGCGGTAACGCCCGGGGCGCTGGTTGTGGGCCAAGGGGAAGTACGCTTGCGCTCGCCCGTCCCGGGCTTCAATCGTCTGGCTGTGGTAGGAAACCGTTTCCCCCGTGGGGTCCTCCAAACGCAACCGGATCCAGTGCTTACCTGGCAAACCGTCTTGCGTCCTGAGCGCAAGCGCGATGGGAATGCGTTCGCCCGCAGTGGCCTGATCGGGGGTAAGCATGGCGAGTTCGGTGACTTCATAGGGAAGCACGCTGTACAACGCCGCCTCGCCTGGGCCAAGGCGTGCTGAAACGCGTTGGGGCCGAGTGACGGGCTCGCCGCTGATGAGATCGTACACATAGCCTCCGCCGGATAGATTGAGGCGGAGGCGTGTTTGATCCGGGCCTCTGACGGGATCTCGGAGCAATCCAACGAACGTAGCCTCGCCAAAACGGAATCCAATGCGTTCCCCTGGGAACCAGGTTTCCTCCTGGAAAAGCTCCACAATGGGGCGGAGGCCCGCATTCCGCATGGTGGCGTCCAGCGCGCTGCGTAGCGCTTCATCGGCGCTGGCGTCATCGCCATACTCCGGCAATTCTCCGTCAAATAGCACGGTCTTGATGGTCCGTTCCTCGCCATTCTCGCCGGTGTCCCGCCAAGCAATGAGCGGCGTTAGACGAACCTGCTCACCCTCGGCTTCGTCTTCCTCGATTTCGTTTTCCTCGGTCTCGTCTGCTGCCTGATTTTGGGCGAAAAGGCCTTCAAGGGGGGAGGCATCCCGTTCCACGCCGCTGGCGTTGTGTGTGCCGGGAAGCCCGGCGGCGACGAGTACGCCGCCATCATCGACAAAGGCCTCCAGAGCGGCCGCCTCTTCCTCGTCCATGGCCCCAATCATGGGAAGCACAAGCACCGAGTATTCGCTGAGCCTTTCTCCGGTCAGCTCGGGGTAGGCGATGAGGTCCGCCTGATAGCCGAGGTCCAGGAGCGCGCGATGGAGGCCCTCTTGCGCGACGGGCAACGCAGCGCCGGGATTGAATTGGCTTACGTAATAGCTGGGCCGATTGGCGTAGATTGCCACGCCGGAATGGCCAATATACCCCTGCTGCGCCATCGTTCCGAGCGTGTTCCGGGTTGTTTCTATTGTTTCGCCAAGGATCTCCAGGAGCGGCGTGGGACGGCCGTCCATCGTGACGGCCCCAGGCAGATACGAGCTATCGGGGTTACTTAGGGCCCCATCCCAGACAATGCCGCGAAAACCGTTTAGTGCGGCTCGCCAGATAAGCCATTGCGCGTGGGACAGACCATGTTCCAGATGTTCCGGCCCGTTATACGATAGCGACCAGTACGCATCGGGGCGGCGGCGGGCCCGTAGCGGCGCCATGGCGGCGTGTTCGGGGGGCACCGATATCCAGTTTAGGCTGCGGCTCAGCGCGTCCAGATCCAAACCGCTGAAAGGACAGGGGGGGCGGCTCAGGCTTATCCCGGCGTGGACCGTGGGGAAGAGTTCCTCTAAGAGGTCCATGTCTCTTTCATGTACGACAGAAAAACGCTCCTCCATGAACAGCCGATGGGCAATCCATGGCGCGGGCCTTTGTTCCTCGATGGCGGTCTCGAAGTCAAGCGGTTCTACCTCGCTCCAGTCCGCGTATTCGGCGTCCCAAGCCTCGTTCAGGGCATCCAGCGAACCCTTGCGATCGCTCAACCAAGCTTGAAAGGCCGCTTCGCAATGCGCGCAACGGCAGGCGTCTTGTCCTTCTTCGCTGGCGAGCCGGTTATCGTGGCCGAGCGAATAGTGGGGGGGACCGGCGTCCCAAGGGGCGGTGGCCTCATGGTGAAGCCGTTGGTGCTGGGCGTGATGATACGCTCCTTCCGAGATACAGGGGACCCGCTCGCCC
>PUOI01000533.1 GCA_003552765.1 Candidatus Hydrogenedentota bacterium
CGCGCCGCCGACGCCAGGCAGGCCGTGCTGGCAAAAACGCCGGCTGGCTCAAGGCCAGCCTCTTGGAGCCTCTTCACATGCTGTTCTACTACGTCATGATGAGCCAACACCGCCAATACGCGCGAATGCCCATCAGGCTGCGTCTCGAGTATCACGCAATCCAGCACGATCTCGGTCCGCCGGTACGGCACATACTCTTCGGCGCTATACTCAACCATCCGGAAGATTTCATCCCGGGATTGGGAGGGCATCGTCACTATCCGCGTCGTCATTTCATGACGCGGCAGTATCGTGTATACCTCGCCGCCCTGGAGATCATGCTCTTGGACGAATTCCCGCAACGCGCCAGCCAACTCGCCGGTTTCAGCCGGCCAATCGCCCCGCTTGCGCCAGAAACCCGCGATCTCCAACTTTTCTCCGCCGCTCCGGCGCACTTTCAGGGCGGATATGAGATGCTGGTCGAATTGAAGTATGTAGAAGTATGCCGAGCTACGCGCCACCGTAATCCTCCCGCCACTCCAGGACTGTTATATTTTGATCTCTAATTTCAACAGCAGCCACGCTCTTCGCCTGAACCGCGCCACGGCGCTGGCTGGCGGCGCCAGTAACAGTAAACCTTGAAGAGTCTACCCTGCCATATCGTTCAATCGCGGACTTCTTATCCGCACTCAGACGCAAATCATCCAAGAAATAAGCAATGTTGCCTATCCCATCGCCCGTCGCGGCCTCCTCGCCCAGTTCGTCGCGCCCCATCGCGTCAAGGAGAAGCTGCACATCTCCACTGTCCAGTTCAGGGATCGCCTCCAACACCCCGGCCGGGGCCGTGTTGATGTTTATCCGTCCGTCACTCCCCCACACTGTAAGCAAGTCCCGCAAACCAGGTCTATCCTCCGTGCCTTCCCAATCGCGGTCATCCACACCATCCAAGTGCCGTATCTCTTCAATCGACATGAACGCCCGCTGATTGCGCCCGGTTGACTCCCGCCGGGACACGATCTCGCCCGCCGCTCGAAACCCTATGCCCTCCAGATTCTCGAGCACAGCCCGTGCGGCGTGATTGACGCAGATGAGGCCCTCCTCATCGCGGATCTTGTACTCGCATATTTCATCTTCCACCTCATACTCACCCCCGAGATCAAAGATTGCCTCTTCAATGAGGCTCGGCGGGTTCTTCCAGCGTTGATCAAAACTGGTCCGTCCGCTCAGCCCCATCAGACGATCCATGGCGGCCTTATTCCGAAGCTCAACCATGCCGCGTTGAACAGCTCCCCGCGCCATGTATTGCGCCTGGATACGGTCCATATTGTGCGCCGCCACACGCCGTTCAAGCATGGCGCGATGACTAAACCCCAGCACGATAATCGTAAGCAGGGCCACGATCCACACGACCGAAATGAGCACAAAACCCTTGGAATCGGTTCTCATAGCCGGCTCCCTCCGCCCAGGGGGCCCTGCCGGGTATCACCGTCAAGCTCAGTTGTCGGCCCTTGAAAAACCACCATGGTGGCGAACGTATTGCTGGTCTCGTTCTCCTCGCCGGCCAAGCTCAACTCGATCCGCATACCCTGAGGCAGCCCCCATCCCTCACGGTTCTCCTCGAAGACGAGTAGACCGTCTTCCATTTCGTGCCGGTCGCCCAGGGGTTCCTCACCCGCGGGCGGACGCCAGTAATAGCGAAACGAAAGGTCTTCGACGCCATTGGCCAGATCAAAACTCCGCGTGCGGCCTAACCGGATCCTGGAGCGGGTAACGGCGTCCTCCTCCGGGTCCTCGAGGGGGATGGGGGCGTCCAAAAACGCCTCTTCCCGTTCGAGGCGGCCTCCGGGCTCGTTGGGCTCGGAACGGATGCGGTACCTTACCCACATCAACCGGAGTTCGCCCCCTTCTTCCACGTCCATGGACCGGCCGACGGTGAAAAACTCCACACTGTCCCTGTTACCCTCGAATAAGTGGCTCGCGCCGCTAACTGTGCTTTGCAGCTCGCGAGTCAACAGGGACATACTGATGCGTGCGTCGTGATGAGCATGCAAGTTGGCCTCACTGGCGCGCCAGGTGCGCGTCATCCCATGGAGCGCGGTATACACCGCAGTCATCACCATGGCCATCATGGTCGTTGCGACAAGCAACTCGGCGAGCGTAAACCCGCGGGTCCCTTGTCTCTTATGCCGCGCCAAACCTGCGGCCGCCATTGAAGCTCCTCCTTATCAGAATCTGTTCCTCTTCCGGAGCGGGAAGCCGATCCGGGTCCACCAAGGTCTCCACGACATAGGAGAATTCCTGCCCTAACCGGGTCCAGTGGATTTCCACACGCAGTTTGCCCAAATACGCCACAGGCAACTGGAAGTCCTCGACGGCCACTTCTGGATCCAGCCATTCCGCGCCGGGCTCCATCTCGGGAGGTTCAATGTGGACATGCGAGATCTCGTATACCCACACAAAGCGGGGGAATCTTTCCCCGAACTCGCCGGATTGCGTTCCTGGCTCCAGCTCACGCCGCAAATCGAGCCGCCCCATGAGTTCCTCCGCCAGAAACCGGGCGTACGTGAAATCCTCGGCATGGGCGCGCGTTAGCGCAGCCTGGCGCATGGCCCCGTGAAGAGCCACAATGGTGATGCTTAGCAGAGCCATCGCCGTGACAGTCTCCACAAGCAAATACCCCCGCTTATCACGCAGAACGTTCATGAACGGGGATCCTCCACCTCTACGCGGCCCATCCGCCCCAGAACCTCAATACGGAACGGCCGGGCGCGTTGTTCGGTCTGCTCTATCTCTAAGCTTGCCACATCACTGGTGCCCGCGGGATAGAACGCTATGAAGTAGACACGCTCCACTGTTGACTCCCGTTGAGCGTCGAGGCGTCCAAAACGCAAATGCTGGGGCAGGACGCCCCTGCCGCCACGGGCGCCAATATCCTCCTCATACACCGGTTCGCCTTGATCGTCCAATCCGGCAAACCCAACCATCCAGTAGCGATGGTCCTCGCCATCAAGATAAACGCGAAACTCGCGTCCGTCGGTCACCGCCCGTTCCTGAGCATACCTGAGGACAGCCACAAGATCGGATATGCCCCGGTCGATGCGCATGCCGCGGACCGAATCGCGGTAAATCGGCACGATGGACCCCATAATGAGGCCCAGAAACATCACTACGACGATTAGTTCCATGAGGGTGAACCCCGCGCACGGCGCCCGCCCCTTGCTTGGGCGCCCTTCGCGCGAACTGGAATCACCGCCTCTGATGGGATTCATTACTCGTCTCCACGCGCACCCGCCGCCCACACATCCTGGCGCATGCCGCGCGCGAATCCAGTGGGCCGCAGTCTTGTGGACCTAGTTCAGGTCCCAATTGGTGATGTCGTCACTCGTTCCGGCCTGCTCGTCCGGCCCCATCGAGTATAAGTCGTAGCGGTTGGGGTTCTGGCTTCCAGGATACTCGTAGACATAATCGTTGCCCCAGGGGTCCTGAGGGACGCCCCGGCGCAAGTACTCGCGTTCGCCGCCTACGAGGTCCTGCAAACTGCTTGGATACCGATCGTTGTTGTCGATGGCGTACAGGTCGATGGCCTGCTCCAAGTTCACAATGTCGCTCATGGCCCTCGAGACACGCGCATCCTCGCCGCGTCCGACATAGTTGACCGTAACCATGCCGGCGAGAATGCCTAGTATCAACGTCACAAGGATCAATTCAATTAGTGTGAAACCGCTCTTCGCACTCATTCCCAATCACCTCCATTCGCTCTTCCCGCCTTTAACCGGCGGGATCGTGCTCAGCGTCTACCCTCTTCCGGCAATTCGCGGATGAACGGGCGAAACGTGAACCCCGTTTGCTTCCCTGAGTTCTACCCTACATGCGCGGTTAGCGTGAGCATGGGCAACAACATGGCTATAACCAGAAAACCTATCACTATTCCCATAATAACGATCAATATGGGTTCAAGAAGCGAGGCCATGGCTTTTACCGCCCGATCGACTTCGACATCGTATGCGTCGGCGATACGCCGCGTGACCGCGCCAAGCCGTCCGCTCTCCTCGCCCACGGCGAACATGCTCACCACCATGGGCGTAAAATGGGAGCATTGATGCAGGCTCTCGCTTATGCTGTCACCCTCGGCCACTCGCTCTTGCACGCGCGCCACTTCCTTGGCCACGGCCGTGTTGGTCAGCGTTTCCACCGTGATGCGTAACGAGGTCAGCACGGGAACTCCGTTATCCAACAAGGTCCCCAAGGTGCGCGCGAATTTCGCCATCTCATAGCGCTGAATAACGCCCCCGAGCAGCGGCACGCGCAACATGAAGCGGTCCATCTGTTTTCGGCCCTGATCACTGCGCCAGTACGACCACACCGAGGCGGCGAAGATTGCCACCCCGGCAAGCACGCCCCACCAATACAACGCCATGAAATCACAGATGCCCATCACGATGCGGGTGGGCAAGGGCAAGGGGACATCAAAATCCTCGAAGATCGTGATGAATCGCGGAAAAACAAACGAAACCAAGATGAATACCGCAATCGTTCCCATCACCAATAGAAACGCCGGGTACACCATGGCGGAGAAGGTCTTGCCCCGCAACTCCTCCTCCTGCTCGCCAAACGCCACGATGCGCCATATCACCTCGTCCAGCATCCCGCCAGATTCCCCGGCCCGGATAAGACTGGTGAGCATGGGCGGAAACACTTGGGGATGCCGCTCCATGGCTTCGGCAAACGTGGAGCCCTTTTGTATGTCGTCCCGAAGTTGCTCGATGATCCGGACCATCTTGGGGTTCTCGGTCTGCTCCACCAAGGTGGAAAATGCGCGCGTCAGCGGCATGCCGGACTCAAACAGATTGGCGAGCTGGCGGAAGAACAGGTTGCGGTCCTTCAGCCGAACCCGGGTAAGCGCGTAGCGGAGAGAATCCCGCTTGGATTCGCCGTGATACTCTTCAATCGACAGCGGGAAATAGCCCATGTCGCGCAAGCGCGCCACGGCCGCCCGCTCGTTATCGGCTTCCAGGATGCCCGACGCCACATCGTTCGGGCCTCGTTTTACCTCATACTGATACTGGGGCATCGTGTGACTTCTCTACCATTATGTCATCCATTTCGGATTCCGCCGTAACGCGGAACACTTCCTCGAACGTGGATTCGCCCTTGTACACTCGCTGCCAGCCGGTTTCCCGCAGCGTCTTCATCCCTTGCGCGCACGCTTTACGCTTGATCTCGGTCGAAGTGGCGCGATTGACGGTCAGTTCGCGCACCGCGTTGGTGAAGGGAAGCATTTCATAGATGGCCACCCGCCCGCGGTATCCCGTGTAGCGGCACCGGTCGCATCCGCGGCCTGTCAATAAATTGGCCCCCTCCAACTGTTCCGGAGTCAGTCCCATCTCCTCCGCCATCCCGGGTTCCGGGGTATACGGCTCAGCGCAGTGGGGACAGATTCGCCGGACCAAACGCTGCGCCACCGAGGCGATCATGGTGCTCGCGATAAGGAACGGTTCAACCCCCATGTCGGTGAGCCGCGTCACGGCGCCCGCCGCGTCGTTGGTGTGCAAGGTGCTGAACACCAAGTGGCCCGTCAGACTGGAGCGAATGGCCATTTCGGCCGTCTCGTAGTCGCGAATCTCACCCACCAGCATGATGTCGGGATCGTGACGCAGCATCGACCGCAGGGCCGTGGAAAAGTCGAACCCAATCTGAGGCATGACCTGCATCTGCGTGACGCCCCGGAGCTGGTACTCAATGGGATCCTCAATTGTGATGATCTTGTGCTCGAGTTTGTTTAGTTTGGCCAGTGCGGCGTATAGGGTGGTCGTCTTCCCGCTACCGGTGGGCCCCGTGACCAGAATCATGCCGTGGGGCTTCTTCAGATAGGAATTGAACGCCGACAAGTCTTCCTGCAAGAACCCAAGCTGGTCCAGCGTGAGGAACATCGTGGACCGGTTCAAAATACGAATGTTCACTGTCTCGCCATGAGGCGTGGACAGGATAGACACGCGCAAGTCATATTGACCGTCCCCCAATGTGGCGAGAATCTTGCCGTCCTGAGGCAAACGTTTTTCGGCGATGTTCAGGTTGGCCATGATCTTCACGCGCGAGACAATCGCCGCGTGAAATCCACGAATCGAAGGCGGGGTCGGCGCTTGGTGAAGCACCCCGTCGATCCGGAACCGCACCCGCAAGGTATCTTCGAAGGGTTCGATATGGACGTCGGTGGCGTCGCTATCAATAGCCTCCACAATCAACTCGTTCACGAACTTGATGATCGAGGCGTCCACCTGATCGTCGCCCAAGTTCGCCCCTGCCGCCGGGGCGTTCAGGTTCAAAACCGTCCCGCTCGCCTCGGAATCGCTGATAATCCGCTCCATGGTGTCGGCGCCCACGCCATAGAGCGTCTTCTTAGCGCGTTCGATCTCATCCGGAGTGGCCACCACGGCGTCGATTCGCCGTTTAAGCACCAAGCGGATATCATCTAGGAGTTGCGCGTTCAAGGGATCGCTAATGGCGACCACCAAGGTGCCATTGCGCTCTTGAATGGGAACGAAATTGTAATGACTGGCGAACCGGGCGGGGACTTGACTGATCACCTCTTCCGGGATTTCGGTCTTTGAGGGGGTCACGAATTGCAGTTCGCAAAAGTCAGCCAAACTGCGGTACAACGCCTCCTCGGTGGCGTAGCCCATCTGAACAAGTGCATCCAGCAAGGTCACGCCGGACTTCTGGGCTTCGGTTCGCGCCCTGTTCAGGCGCTCCTCATCCACCACATTGTCCCGAATCAGTTGTTTTTCAAATGCTTTTACACTTGCCACTACCGATACTCCAAACGCCCAAAGTCGTTGTATATCAATATCTTATCACAAAGCCACCGGCCCTGCAATCCATGCGAAAGGCTCTTCATGTTTCGCTCATTGATATGTGTTTGAGTACTCTATTCATTGCCAGTGTCGTGTTGCAGCACCGCCAGACTAGTGCGCGCCCGTTCCGCCAAAGCCTCCTCATCGCTCTGCGAGACGGCCAACAACAGTTCGCGGGCCTTTTCCGTGTCTCCATCCCGCGTGAGGTGATGTTGACCGATTTCGTAATCCACTTGAGCCTTGACAATCGGATGGTGAGCAACCTCGCGCGCCGCGTTAAGCGCCGCCAGCATATCGCCACCATCCTCAAACTCGCCGGCGTGCTCCTCGCTAGCTATGCGGGCCATCGCGCGCACAGCCTCTGACGCCACAAATGTGCCAGGGTGGCGGGCCACGACATCCTCCAACGCCTCGAAACCGCCGCTGGCGCCTCCAGTTGCCGCATGCAGCGCATGAAGTGAAGCGTAGTCATTCTTGCGCGCTTCGGCAAGCATGTTCCAACGGTTAACGACATCAGCAAGCCGTTCCTCCCCTTCGAGCACATACCGGTGATTCTGCACCACTTTGCTGTAGGATTCAAAGGCGGCGTCGTACCATTGAAGCTGGCCGTACGCCAAATCGGCGAGAATAAGCCGCGCCTCGGGGGCCCAGGGCGGCATGTCTTCGTTCTCAAGGGCCTCCTCGAGGATTTGATAGGCGCCCGTGAAGTCACGCGCCTGAAGCCGCTGCTCCCACCGTGTCCATACCGCATCTTCCTCGTTTAGACCAGCAAGGGAGGTTTCTTGGCTTTGGGGCGAGACGCCGCCAATCTCCACCGGACCGGCGGTCTGCAATGCGAAGATTCCCACCGCCAATGCGCACAGGGCGCCGCTCACGGCCAGCCGCCATCCCCCGGCAGTGGACGGCGCGGTTCGGCGCGCCGGTTGTTCATCTGGGGCGGTTTGCCTCTTTACCTCGGAGAGACGGACCTTTAGGGCGGGAAGCAGGTCGTGATCCAACACGGGCCGGCAAACCGGAATGTCTTCCTTCAGCGCGAGGAATTCAGCTTGCCGGGCATGGCACCGGACGCAACCGCTGACATGCCCCCGCAGCCAGCGCAGCTCCTTCTCGGTCAGGTCATCGTAGACGGAAGCCGCCAACAGCCCCCGCGCCTTCATACAGCCAAACATTGGTATCTCTCCTCAGCTATTCCCCGCCGCGCATATCCTTCAAGGCCTTCTGCAGCTTGCGCATGGCCCGAAACAAATGTACCTTCACACTTCCCACGGTGCAATTGAGACTCTCCGCGATGTCACTGAGCGCAAGTCCCTCGTAATGACGCATAACGAAAACCGCGCGCTGCGTTGGTGACAACACCACCAAGGCATCGTCCACGCGCTCGGCAATTTCCCGCGCCCACACCGACTTGGCGGTATTCTCCTCGCCGCTTTCCTCGTTGTCGAGCGCGTATTCGTTGAGCGCCGACTCATCCAGCTCTTGGTGGCGCTTGCGCTTGACCCGCCTGAGATGATCAATGGCTTGGTTGGAGGTGAGACGCAACATCCACGGGAGAAACCCTCCGGTCGGCTGCCAGCTATCAATCTTCTGATACACTTTCAGCAGCGCTTCCTGCGTGACGTCGAGGGCGTCCTCCCGGTTGGTCGTGATGCGATAGGCGACCGCATACACCCGCCCCTGGTAACGCCGCACAATCTCCTCAAAGGCCAATTCGTTCCCGCCTTTGAGCGCCAGCGCGAGGTCCTCATCACTCAACCTCCCCAAGTCTGTGTGCTTTTCAGGATTCACTGGCAAAAACGCGCTCCCAAGAGAAAAGGTTTACAGTCTACTGCGCAACGCGGCCGCGCCAGAGGTCTTGACCCCTATTCTAATAACGATGGCCGCCCCTTCAGATACAAGCTGCGAAACAGTAATGCATGCGCCCATCTTAGCCCAAGCCTCCCCGCCTTGGCTAGGCGACGAACAAATAGTGCTCCCGTTCCCGGTAACCGCTCGTTGTGAGCCATTGCCGAATTTGCTCCCGCGCGCCAGGCGTGCCCACCGCAATAACCATGAAGCACTCCCCGGCTGGGGGAATCTCCTCGGGCGCGATGACGCGGACGCCATGGATCCATCGCCCAATCTTGCGGGGGTCGACATCTATGACCGCTTCAGGCCGCTGCTCGCCGGGCCACTCCCGCAGCCATGTCTTACCCACCGTTCCCGCCCCACACTGGATGAAGCGGCGCTGTCCCCGCAGGTAACTCTGAAACAAATAATGGCGCTTCAGCCGCCGGAACTGGTACGCGCTGTACCGGTCGTCCCGCATCGACAACCGTACTGGCGTGTCCCGCCATGACAGCAGGGTCTCCGGAATCTTACCTAGTTCATGTCCGCCCCGCCAGAGGCGCATCACCAGATCATAATCCTCTGGCCAGCCTTGATCCATGTAGCCCCCCACCTCGTCATAAGCGCGCCTACGAATCAGAAAGACCGGATGCGGAATGGGGCATTCTACAAAGAGTTCCCGTGTCATGGCCTCGTGCTCGCACAGGCTGTTGATCCAGCGTTCGTAGCGCTTTCGCCCGCTCCCGGCGGATGGCCCAAACATGTGAACGCGCGCGCCACACAATGCCACCCGAGGATTCTCACGCATGAAATCCATTTGGCGCGCTATCCGTTCGGGATGCGCGATATCGTCCGCGTCCATGCGCGCGATAAAGGAACCCTGAGCGGCTTCGCACCCCCGCTGAAGCGCCGCCACAATGCCTTGATGCGCTCGGGCCAACACCCGTACGCGCGGATCCTCCCTCGCATACCTTTGGGCCGCCGCGAGCGAGCCATCCGTGGAGCCATCCTCCACCACCACGACATCCAGGTTCCGCCACGTTTGACAAAGCACCGACTCCAGCGCTTCGCTCAGGGTGGCGCGAGCGTTGTAATTGGGTATAACCACGGATACAAGCGGTTGATCAGACATTTCATTTGGCATGGGGCGGCTTCGTGGAGCGAGGACATGGCCAGCGTGAGACCGGCGGCCGTGAGGGGAGCGTTGCGCCATGCCGTTAGCGGCCATTCCAGCAAAAGCGCGGCGCGTGTCGTCACGCACCGCGCTTTTGTTAAGAAACCAATAGGTTATGTGAAACGCCAGTAGCTTAGGCTTACGCCCTCAGCTTTGCTCAGCCAGCGCTTCCTCAATGGCAGCGTTCCAGGCCGGGATATCGTCGGGAACCCGGGAGGTGATGATGTTGCCGTCCACGATAACCGGCTCATCCGCGTAATCGGCGCCGGCTTCAACCAACTCATCCGACACAGCGCCAAAGCACGTGGCTTGTACGCCTTCCAACACGCCCGCCGTGACCAATACTTGAGGACCATGGCAGATGGCGGCCACCACTTTCCCTGTCTCGGTGAATTCGCGGGCAAACTCAACCACGATATCATGTTGGCGCAGCCAATCCGGCGATCCCCCACCGGGAATGACGAGCGCGTCGAAATCATCGACCGACACATTCTCGATAGCTTCCTCGACGCGAACTTTGATATCGCTGTTATAGGCTTGGTGTACCGCCGGCTCCACGCCAATTACCGTGATCTCCGCTCCACGATTAGCCAAATAGGCCATGGGCATTAAGGTTTCGGCATCTTGAAAGTCTGGGCCCACCAATACCGCCACGTGCTTGCCGCTGAGATCGGCGGCTTCCAGTTCCTCGGACTGCGCCGGGAATGCCGCTCCCAGCATTGCTACAAGAGCCGCCGCTGTCACGAGTTGGGCCAATATCCTTCCGCTACGCATGGTCTTCATAACGCATATCTCCTTTTTCTTTGGGACGCGCCCCGCCGCCCCAAGGGGGCTCGCCGGCGAAGCGCTAGTCCATGGTCAACGTTGCCCTCACGGACCATCCGTGACTCTCTTCTGTTAGCGTATAAGGAACAACGCCTCATGTCAAGTTATTCGCTTCAGAGTTCTCATTTCAGTCTATTCCGTCCGCCGGACGCTAATCCCTACGCTCGGGGATGAAACTGACGGTGCGCGCGGCCGAGCCGGTCCGTGCTCACATGCGTGTAGATCTGGGTGACGCTGATATCGCTGTGGCCCAACAGCTCTTGCACCACGCGCAAGTCCGCCTCACCATCCAGCAAATGGGTTGCAAAGGAATGGCGAAGCACATGCGGCGAGACCTTCTGGGACAGGCCCGCCTCCCGCGCGTAATACTTCACGATTTGCCACAACCGCCCGCGGCTGAGCCGTCCGCCGGTTCTGCTGACAAACACCCAATCGCGCGGGGGATCAAACGCCGCCCGCCACTCCAGCCATTCCTGGATTCGGGCATGCGCCCGCGCACCCAAGGGCACGATGCGGACCTTGCCGCCCTTTCCCCGCACCCGCACGCAGGCCTCGTCCAACGAGAGATGTTTCAGGCGGAGCCCGCCCGCCTCGGAGATGCGCAACCCGCACGAATAGACGAGTTCGAGGATGGCCGCATCCCGTGCGCCGAGGGCGGTGGAGCGATCGGGAACCGCGACCAGCTTGTCCACATCCCCTTTGCTCAGCACCACGGGCAGCCGCCGGCTGATGCGGGGCGTGTCCAAGGTTGCCGTGGGATCCTGGCCGACATAGTTTTCGTCACGCAAGAACCGGTGGAAACACCGGATGGCGCTGAGATGCCGGGCCGTGGA
>PUOI01000299.1 GCA_003552765.1 Candidatus Hydrogenedentota bacterium
AAACCTTTGGCCTCACGTTTCCGCTCGTCACAAAGGCGGACGGCGGCAAGTTCGGCAAGACGGAAGCCGGAACCGTCTGGCTAAGCCCGGAGCGGACCTCGCCCTACAAGTTCTACCAGTTCTGGGTCAATACGCCCGACGCCGACGTGGTGAAATTCCTGCGCTACTTCACCTTTCTCGACAAAGAGACCATCGAAGAGTTGGCCAAAAGCGTGGAAGAAGCCCCGGAACGGCGCGCCGCGCAGTACAAACTCGCGGAAGAAGTCACGCGCTGGGTTCACGGCGAGGAGGAGCTGCAAAAGGCTATCAAGGCATCGAACGCCCTGTTCGGCGGCGACATTCGCGGGCTGGACGCGGCTACCCTTGAGGATGTCTTCAGCGAAGCGCCCTCGGCCGAGCGTCCCCGCAGCGAACTCGGCGAAGGCCGGCCCTTGGTTGAGGTGCTGGTGGATAGCGGCGTGGTCAAAAGCAAGGGAGAAGCGCGGCGGCTCATCCAGAACGGCGGCCTCTATCTGAACAACGAGCGGATCACGGAGGATACCGCCGAGTTGAACGAGAACTCGCTGATTACCGACACCATGGCGGTCATCCGCAAAGGCAAGAAGCAGTATCATCTCCTGCGTTTTACGGGATGAGAGCGCTGCGGAGATGGCGCAGCCGATTGATTGAAGACGATGGAGTTTTGGGGAGGGCGTCTCGCCTTCCCCTACCGTACTACGTCTCCTCCTCTTCCATGTCGGGCTCGTAATCCGCTACGTCTAGCTTCTTTACTCTCTCTTGGAAACATGCCTTGAATTGCTTCACGCTCTCTAACATTTCCCGGTGTTGCCGGGGCCAGTCCTGCCGGTCCTCTATGTCCCAATTATCGAAGCGGCGCTCTATCTGGCTTTCTTTTTTGCCGGGCCATTCATTCCACTCAAGTTCGCCCAGTTCCGCCTCGATTTCATCGCGTTGTTCCCGAAGCAAGTGGAAATACTGAATACGTTCCGGTGCTTGTATGCTTAGCCGGACCCGCGCCGTGCGTTTTCGGCGGCTAATGATCGCAACCAGTACAAAACCGCTCCGGCCTATGGGCACGTTCGTCCAGCTGTGGGGTTGCGGCTTGTTTATGGAAATTGAACCATCGTTATTCGCTACGTGCTCCCTAAATTCTTGCCAATAATCCACATACAACTGCTGCGTCTCGCTCAACTGCTCTTCCGCGGCCCGTTTAGCGGCGCTTCCAAGCGCATGGGTCCACGCGTTCGGTTTGCACACGATTCTGAAATGGGGGGCGGGCCTGGAGTGGCCGTCAATGGTCCATAGTTGTACTTCCAGGCCGAAGAAATTGAACGGTTCCTCCGTAATTTCGTTCAGCCAATCCAGCGCGGCGCGGTGCTCATCCGTGAAATGACTCGCGATCCAAATGATGCTGGCCGCCTTGAGCCCCGCAGCGTAAGTGAGTAATTGGCCCAGATGGGTATGGTCCGTCCGGGCAAGCTGATTCTCGATCAGGACCCACTGATCGCTCCCTACCTCCTTGCACAAGATGTCGGCCCGGAAAGGGCCCACGTCCTTTTCCTGCGCCTCCAACTCCAGCTCGAGCCCGATAGTGTCGCCCAAGAGCGCCAAGTTGTCCTCCTGCGCCAACCACGGCGTGAAATCGCCTGCTTCGTTTGACCACGCTTCTCGAACATCCAGCTGCGTCAACCGCCCCAACTCCATTCCTTCCGCCTCCAGTGATCGCGTATGTGCATGAGGGTTGTTCATGCGAATGCCGCCAGCTTCCCAGCCCAATACGTACAACAGCCTTGTCCGTGACACTCGATTCCGCACATGCTGCTATGGGATACGTTATTCGGGTGCGGATACTACCACACGTAGCATTGGCCGTGCGAGCCCACACCTCTCCATAAAGGACGCTCCGGCGGAGGTCCCGAGGGACTTCCGCCGGAGCGGGATGGTTATGGGTTACGCGGATTCGGGCGGTTTAGCGCACCGTCTTCCGCGCGGCCTTTGCTTGCTTCCGGAAGCGCAGGCCCAGGGCCGCGCTCGCCATCAGCAACATCAGCGTGGCGCTGAATTGCGGCATGGCCAACACGAGCTTCGACATCAGCACCACCGGCGTCAGCAGCGCGCGCACGATGGATGCCAGCACCGGACTCGCCGCCACTGCGTCCGCTATCGGCGGGCTCACCCGGTAGTAGGTGTCCACCATGGCCGTGCCCACGGAGCTTTCGAGCAGCACGCTGTCGCGCACCGACCGCAGCACGTTGACGTCATCCGCCATCGGCGTGCCATAGGCGGCCGTCGCGATGAAGCAGGCGCTGTCGTCCACGCCATCATCGCCGAGCGCCGACAGGGCGGCCAAGGCGGCCAGCAGACCAAGCAGGGTCGGCAGGATGCCCGGACGCGGATCGTCGTAAGTGAAGCCGTCCTGAATCCGGACCACGTGGAAGCCATCCTGCTTCGCACCGTCAGCCGTCACCCTCGGGAACAGCAGCACGATGTCGACCGTGTCGTCGGCATCCGCCGGCTGATCGGGCGCGATGACTTGAAGCAGGCTTTCGTCTTCGCCGCGGTTCACGATCTCTGCCGCCGCGAACGCATCCGGATCATCGAGATCGTCGCCGGTACCGAACAGGACCTCGGCCGGCCACGCGATGCCCCGGCCAGTGATGTCAACGGTGTCGCCGGCCGCGCCCCGTTCATCCGCAAACGCTTCGCGGACGTCTTCAGGCGTGGGCGCATTCGTGCGCAGCGCGAACGCGGAGTCCAGGTTGAACACACGGGACGTAACCGCCGCAACTTCATCGCCTTCGACTTCGAAGTCCGGCATCGTCACGTTCGACTCGTACCGGCCTGGACCGATTTCGGCCATGAACTCTTCACTGCCAAACTCGTAGTCGAGTTCCGTAGGCAGGGAGAACGTGGACAAGAAGCCGTCCTCGATGTCTTCTTGCGCCACTACGGCCTCGTCCGCTAGCGGATAGGTCACACTGGCCGGGATCTCGTCGGTGTTGAAGCTCACCTGGCGATCCTCGAACGGATAGACGCTGTCGTACAGATGGACATCGAAGTTCCACATGTTCTCGATGGCGTCGCCCGTCAGCTCTTGCGTTCCGAACAGTCCAGGCTCACGCGTGACGCGCGCAATGGCGTACACGTCTTGCCCTTCGAAGTCCGCGAAGGCTTCCGCATCCACCGGGATGCTCAAGGCGCCACTCGTGAGTTCGGGTGTATTGGTGAGGATGATCTCGCGATCCTCGGCGCCTTCCATGGCGTCGAAGTACAGGGCCGTCGTGAAGACTTCGCCTGTATTCGCCATCGCATCCTCCAGTGCGGGCATTTGCACAATGCCTTCATCCACCGAGGCCGTTACGGTTTCGCTCATCCAGCGGACATAGGTGTAGGCTTCCCGCCGCGTAGCGGCCGTATCACCATCCACCACACGAACCGTGGCGTTGATCTCGGCTGGACCGCCATCGGTCACGCCTTCGAGAGGCGGCACGATGACCGGCAGCTCGGTCGCGGTCGCGGGGTACTCATCCGCGGGCGCGCGTTCGGCCAGGATGGCATCCTCGTCGTCGGCCCCCGGAGCCTTGAAGTAGACTTCCGTGTTGTCCGTGAACCCGAATTCATCTCCTTCGAGTCCTACGATGGTCGCGACTTGACCGCCAAACAGCCAGCCAGCGCCGGGCCGCACGTCCATGATGGCCAAGCCCTCAAGGTAGCGGTAGCCTTCGCCTTCGGTGGCGCGGGAAATCGCGAACTCGGTGGTGTCGGCGGGATCTTCCACGCTGACGTCCACGCGGCCTACGCGATCGCCGTGTGGCGAAACCACCGTAATCGTTTCGAAGTCCTGTTTCAGGCTCTTCGTCCCGACAACCTCGGCCCGGTTTCCGCCAAAGTACACCACGGCGGCCGGCGGGGTCTCTTGGGTTGCGCCCACGTTGAAGAAGCCACTCTGGAACCGCTGGCTCGGCGGATCATCTTGCAGACCAGCCATGGAGAAGCTGCTCTGCTCGATCATGGTCGTCTGACCTTCAGAGCCCACGACATCGAATTCGGCTGTTACCAGCGGGAACGGATTCAGCTGGTCCATGGTCGGCTCGGCCCGTTCGTCTTCGACCGGATCCAGAATGCCGAACTGGTCAAACGTGGTGATGGGCCGGTCGCCAACCAACGCGATCACCACCTGCAATTCGCCGGGCTGGATCAGGTTGACTTCGACATCGTGGCCGTACCACAGCCGGAGTTCTTGGCTGCGGCTAATCGAGCCTTCCACATAGGAAAGAACGTCCGGGTCATACGCCAACCGGAACTCGATGGTGGAAGGCGCTTGCCCACGGTCTTCCTCGGGATCCTCCAGAATCACGTCTTCGCCCCGGAAGAGTTCCACCGGGATTTCGACGCTCTGGCCGCTTTGAGCATGGCTGCTGCCCACGCGCAACACGTTGCCCGAGGTCACGTCGTCCATGCCAACCGGCAGGTTTTCGCCGCGGATTTCGACGTCATCTCCGCCGCCAATCGGGCCTTCATCGGGCACGATCTCGGTGATGGCCATATCCACGGAGTCGGGATCCACAAACGTTACGTTCAACGCGTTCGACACTTGCTGCACCGGAGCGTCGAATGCCTCGTTCTCAAACGTCACGGCGACATACAGGCTGGACAGCGCTTCTTCCGCTCCATCCATATCCCATACAGGCGTCACCACTTCCAGTTGATTCTCGCCAATGACTTCCACGCTCTCCGCGGGAATATCATTCTGAGGATCGCGGACGCCTTCCTCGACGCTGAAGTAAGCGGTGAGGTCGGCATCAATGTCGGGACTGACGAAGCCCATGCCGCCGACATACAAGGTGTAACCGCCATCGCTCAATACACGCGACGGATTGACGCTGGTCAGAACCGGTTCCATCGGCGTGTACGTGAAGCCGTCCTGAAGCGCGCCTTGGAAGTTGTTGGTTAAGGTCACACTGACATCGACGGTTCCAAGCTCGCTTGGCGGGGTGACGCCGGTAATCCGTTCGGACGTCTCGGTCGCGGCGTTCAGCAGCTGATTGTTGCCGAACATGACCGTGCCCAGCGCGCCAAAGCCAGCGCCATGCAACGCCACATCGGTTCCGCCGAGCTGCGTGCCCGCGCTGGGATCCACCGCCTCGATATCGGGACCGGTGTAGGTGAACCCGTCTTCCATCACGTCGGTGTGGTCATCGGCCTCAACCATGACGTCCACATCAACAGACGCCGCAGGCTGATCCAGGGGAGTGGCCTCCGGCGCGATAACGGTGATAACCGACCGCAGCGTATCCGGAACATCTTCAACGGACACTACCTGGGCTTGATTATCGCCGATGTATACCGCGGGGTCGGCGTCCGGCAGGTTCTCCACCGTGACTTCAATCTCGGCGCCGCCGATGCTGTAGTCTTGCGGCAGGCCAGTCTCGACGTTCTCAACGGTGCTAATCTGCAGATCTTCGGGCGTAAGGAAAGGCGTGAACGTAGACAGCTCGGTCAGCCGCGCGGACATTACGCCGCTGTCCACGCTGGTAACCACGCCGGCCTCATCCCACACGCCGTCCGCGGCCGCGACGATTTGCGCTGCTCCGTCGACGTCCTCAATCGTGCTTGGGTAGGACAAGAAACGGGCGTTCTCACCGGCGGTAACCGCCAGCCCTTCCATGATGAGCGTCACCGGGGCATCTTGCAGTCGAGCGGAATCGATCGGCGCATACGTTTCGCCGCCATCGTCCGACACGATAATGCTGATTTCCACGTTCTGACCGCCTTGGACGAAGTTCTCGATCGGGAGAGGGAACAGCTCCATCAAGGCATTGGCTTGCTCTTCGTCGCCGAGCAGCGCGGCAAGCGTGTCCGCGGCGTGCAAGACCAGCAAACCCTCTTCACCCTCTTCGAGCAGGCCTTCTGGAACGGCGACCGTAACGGTGCGGGCGGGATCCTCGGGATCCTGCAGCGCAGCCTTCACGCCTTCGGGCGGAATCTCGACGAGTTCCCGCTTCTCGCCTTCGGCCTCATCAAGAGGCGTGGAGAGAACGCGGCGCTCACCGAAATCGGTGTCCAGGTTGGCCACCCAGAACTCGCCCCAGTCCATACCCAAGGCGAAGGGGTCGTCCGGCAAGCCGCTACCCGTTCCGTCGGCATCGGATGCGTTGTACTGGAAACTCATGCTCGTCGACGTTTCCTCGTAGGCGGCGACGCTGGTTGCCAGCGCATTGATCGTCCACGTAGTGCGGACGCTCACGTCGGGAATGAAGCCTACCCACGGACGATGCTCGCTGCTCACGAAATTCTCGTCTTGACGCGAGAATTGGACGCTGTCCGTGTCGTCCGGCGCGTCTGTCCTGGCCACCACGGAGAGGGGCTGTTCGTCCGCCCAATCCGGGATGTACACTTGGCCGTACATCAGCGCGGGCTGCGTGAACCACACCTCTTCCATGTAGGTCCCTTGCGCCTGTTTCAACTCGTACAGCGTAAGGTCGACGACGTCCGAGCCGCCTGGCCCCGCGAGGTATAGCCCCGCCGAGCCCGGCTCAAGCGCGTTGACCTGCGCCGCCAAGTCGCCAGGGGTTGCCGACAGTACAGCTTCCCCCTCACTGGCCAGCGACCATTCCACTTCCCCCACGGGCAACAGGCTGCCGTCGTTCAGGTCGAGCGCACTGAACCCCTGCTCGCCTCCCACGGGGATGCTGAACTCTTGGCCTACTGGAGTCTGGCCGTCGACGCTGATCGCCACGCCCTCAGACCCATCGGCCGCTCGCGCCGCATGGTCTTGGTCCTTGACGTGCGCCGGCAAAAAGCCGATGGCGAACGACGAGAGCACCACCATACTGACGAGCGCGGACAGAAATAGCTTCTTTCTGCTCCCCATATCACGTTTCTCCTCTCTTGTTTGGACTTCCCCAATGCTATTGGGCTTTCAACGACAGTGATTGTACATACTTACACGCGAGCGACGCAAACAATACACACCGCCCGCTCCTTACCATGATTCAGGCGAGTGCAGCCACGCCGCAAACTGCTCCCCGCCTTTGGCCGGGGACCGGCGTAATCGCCTGCCGACAGTAAGGCCTCACCCTTCTTTCAAGCAGATGGTCACACATTATACGGGCGCTCTGCAAAGGTGTCAACAAATGATCTTCCGGCAGACTGCTTTCCCCGCCCGGTGTTCGCCGGGCTCAGCGGCGTTTCCTCTCAATCTTCCAAGGACTGCCCAGAATGCGCCCACGGGCCCCGGCTTTTGCGCATCAAGGGCATCCCCGGCATTGCGCGTCCGCTGCAAGGGTGCTACAATCCGCCGCGATGCTGCGGGTAGGAGCGCAACAGGGCCTTCCAACGCCATTCCGTTCGCGAGATTTCCGGGGTGTATCGGCTTCCACGGCCCACGGCTTGAGCCGCGGCGCCCCAAGAACGCCAAGCCTAAACGTGTTGACCGCCGTAGTGAACGCGCTCGGAGGCCGCACGCCCAAGACAAAACGAATCAAGGGTACCCATCACTTTTGGGATGGCCCGGCTGCCAGCCGGGCAAGAGAATTGCATGCTTCCTGTTGAATGTCCCCATTGCCGCGTCCGAATCCTCGTCCCCTCCGCGCTGCAGGGGCGGCGCGGGGTGTGTTTCGGCTGCGGCAAACCCTTGGTGATCCCCGAGACGCCCGAAGAACTGAACCAGGCGAGCATCGAGTTCAAACGGGGCGACTTCGTGGCCAACCGCTTCATCATCAAGGAGCAGCTTGGCAAGGGCGGCATGGCGGTGGTGTACCGGGCGCGGGATACCCTGGTCGAGGAGCCCGTGGCCCTGAAGTTCATGAACCCTCGCTTGCTCAAGACCCAGCGAGGCCAGGACCTGTTCATCCGCGAGGCCATGGTCGCGCGCCGGCTGCGCCACGACAACATTGTCACGGTCCACGACGTGGGAACAACGCCCGAGGGCATCCTTTACCTATCCATGGAATACCTCAAGGGCCAGAGCCTCCGCGCCTTCCTGCGTCATCAACGCGGGCAACGCCGCTACCTTGGCGTGCGTCTCGCCGTCTCGCTCACGGCGCAGGTGCTTGAAGCCCTCGCGTCGGCCCATCGCATCGTCATCCATCGCGACATTAAGCCGGAGAACATAATGCTCCTGCCCGGCGAACACGTAAAGGTCCTTGATTTCGGCCTGGCCAAACCCTTGGACGAAGGCGAAGTGGAACTCATGGCCCCGCGGAGGCCGGGACGGGTAATCGGCACCTTCGGCTACGCGGCGCCGGAACAAAAGCAACATCAGGAGATCGACCCACGCACGGACCTCTATGCGATGGGCCTGGTCTTTTACGAGTTATTGACCTTACGCACCCCGATAGACGAACAGGTTGCCGTCAGCGACGTACGCGGCGATGTGGCCCCTTCGCTCATAACAGTGCTCAATAAGGCCCTGGAAGAGGACAAGGGCGATCGATGGCAATCGGCGGAAGACTTCCGCACCCATCTCATGAGCGCTTTCCACGACTCTTACCAGCGGCCCAAGACGGCGGCGGCGCCCGCGCACGGCGCGAGCGGCTCGACCGAAAACATGGTGTTGCTCGAAGGGGGCCGTTTTCTCATGGGCAATGACCGGATACCGGCGGAAGCGCCTCAGTTCGAGGCCGAAATCGAGCCCTATTACATCGACATCCATCCCGTCACCGTCGAGCAGTACCACGCCTTCCTCGTGGCCACGGGCCACCCGGCGCCCAAGTATTGGGGGGCCGAGAAGTTCAGCGGTCCCCAGCAACCCGTCATAGGCGTCACCTGGGAGGACGCCAACGCGTATGCGGCTTGGGCGGGCAAGCAATTGCCCACCGAGGCGCAATGGGAATTCGCCGCCCGGGGCCGGGAGAACCGTAAGTACCCCTGGGGCAATCAGGAGCCCGATCCAATGCGGGCGAACTATGGCGAAAACCTCGCCATGCCGTCCATCGTCTCCATGCACGAGGACGGCGCCACCCCCGACGGCATCCTCGACCTGGCCGGTAACGTGTATGAATGGCTCCTCGACCCCTACCTCCCCTATGACCTGGAGCGCAGGAAGAAAAGGGAAGACACCCCCAGGCGGGTGGTGCGGGGCGGTTCCTGGCAATCGCCCCCCGCCGAGCTGCGTTGCTCATTCCGCAAGGGCTTCTTCCCGGAAACCCAGGTCCCCACGACGGGTTTCCGCTGCGTCATCCCCGATGAGGGGCGTTACGGACATGGCATCTGAGCCGGCGCGCGCTCCCTCTTCCAAGGGGGAAGCAAGGGAGATGTTGTTCGCTGGAACAGCCGCTTACCTGGCGATTGGGGTTCCCTCGCTTATTTGACAGGCTAGATGGCGCTGTCTATACTTTCTGCAAGGATAATTGACGGCACTGTGTCCGCAAAAGGCCTCTGAAGGCGGGATGGCGCGCTTGTTGGCGGTTTTCCCGCAAGCAAGAGAGAGGTTTTTTCGCCCGAAGCCAGCGGGTGGCTCGGGCCGGCGGCGGAACGGGGCGGAACTCCGGGACAAAAAAAGGCGGGAATGGCATGGAACGGCTAACCAGCGAGCGCAACGCACGAACGTGGAAGCTATTTCAGATCGGCTGGTACGTCAACGTGGCCTTCGCTCTGCTAAGCTTTTTTCTCGCCCTCTTCTTCTTCTCCCGGATGTGGCATGGGTACGCGAGCAACATCGCCGCGGGTACGACGATGACGATGGCCTTTGTCGTCATCGCGTGCGTTTTGCTCATGGGCGCGGGCATCTCCCGGTACCAGGCGCGGCTTGAGGGCCAGCACCTCGAACTGAAGCAGACCATCCAGAAGATGGCGGCGGACCTGGAAGCGATACGCAACAAGCAAGAGAAATCTGACGGCGGCTGAACCCCGAAAAAGGTTATGCGCTGTTGAAATCATATTGAACGCGGCAAAGGGAAACGTGCGGAGGAAACTGTATACATTCATACGCTGGCCGGAGGCGGGCCGGTGACGTAACACAACGCGAAGCGGCCCATCCCTGAGTGAGGCCAGCGGAAAGTAGCGAAGTATGATTGAGGGACAAGTGCTCGTATTGAACCGATCCTGGTTGGCGGTGCACGTCACGCCAGTGCGGCGCGCTCTTTGTCTGCTCTACCAGGGCCAAGCCCGGGTTGTTCACCCCTCCACGTACGCCTTGCACGATTTTGACGAGTGGGTCGCCCTGTGGAATGGTCACGACACCGGCGGGGAGACCAACGGGAAGTACGTCCACACCCCGAACATGCGGGTGCGCGTCCCGGATGTCATCCTGCTCACCTTCTTCAACGGCTTCATTCGCCACGAGGTGCGGTTCTCCCGCCACAGCATCTTCGAACGCGATAAGAACACGTGCCAATACTGCGGCAAGCGCTTCACCCGGAACAAACTCACCATCGACCACGTCATTCCCCAATCCCGCGGCGGCGATGACTCCTGGGAAAACCTCGTGGTGGCCTGCTTGGCGTGCAACGTGCGCAAGGCCAACCGCACCCCCGAAGAAGCACTCATGCCGTTGTTGCACAAACCCAAGAAACCCGCTTGGATGCCCGCCCTCACCGCACGCGCCCACCGCGAACAGATGGATGTGTGGACGCAATTCGTGGACACCTCCCACTGGCGCAGCGGCGCATGGACTTCGGAGAGCCTGACGTAGGGCGGGAACGAACCACTTCGCGCGCCGAAGCAGATCAAACGAGATTAGGATCGGGAACATGGGAACGGCTGCGGAAACCGCAATGGATTCCTCAACCTCAAGGAGATAGGCCGATGGAGCCCAATCGCCATCCCACGCAACATGCCCAGCCGTCCGCGGATAAGCTGCGGGATGTCTACCACGAATGCCGCGAGCACGATTGGGATGGTCATGACGCACTGCCGGTGCCGGAGGCGACGTTTACGAACGCGAACGCCTTCCTAAAACTACTCCCCGCGGAACTGGCGGCCAAGGCGGACCCCGGCGCCGAACCCGACGGAGACCTTACATTGGAGTGGTACGTCAACACGGATTACCAAATCTCCATTAGCATTGATGCGCAAAGCTGCCTGCATTTTGCAGCATCCGTTGGTCCTCACCGGAAGAGACGTGGCGCCGACTCATTCTCTGAGCGCGTGCCCCAAGATGTGGTGGACATAATCACTGAAGTGTTGGAGCATGATAGATCCGAATAACCCGCCATCCGTCGAAGCTGATGAGGTAGTTGCATGTGCGACTCAAGGGCTGTCTGTTGAGGCCGCTCCGCTCCCCGCTAATCCCAATCACGCGAACGTTACCGGTTGGCCGCGAGAGAAACACGAACAAAAGCATCGAGCGATGGAATTGGCAAACCGCGCGATGTTCACCCAGTATCCGGAATGAGAGAAGAGACACGCACAACAGCTTGAGTTAGAGCATAGGGGCTTGGAGAGGATCAGGATTGATTCGCGTTTATTCGCGTTCATTCGCGGTTACAGCGTTTGGGTAACGGAGCTAGGGTGTGACGG
>PUOI01000428.1 GCA_003552765.1 Candidatus Hydrogenedentota bacterium
TGGAACGGGCGTTTCTCCAGCCAGGAGCCCAACAGCGCCACCACGCCAAACCCAACCGCGCCCCACTGGATGATCAGGGACTTGATGGGGCCGGCGGGCTCCGCCGTGTAGGGGTACATGGCCCACACCACCGCCGCGACAAACACGGGAAGCAGGAAGCGAATCAGCTTTGCGCTGATCGAGTCCACGGCGGCGGTTGTTTGTAGGGATGGATCGGGGTTCCGCGTCTTCTTTGCCATGAGATGTTACCGGAATGCCTTCCTTTAAGTGGATAGCCCCTTATACGGGGGCGCGTCCCACGCTGAAATACCTAAAGCCGCGATCGGCCATTGTCTTTGGAGTATACAGATTACGGCCGTCGAATATGACTTTGCGCCGCATCAGCTCGCCCATGCGCTCGTAATCCGGCCGATGAAACTCACGCCATTCGGTGCAGATCACCAGCCCATCGGCCTGTTCCAGGGCATTGTAGGCTTTCGGCGCAAGGGCCACACGATCGCCATAGTGCTGCCTGAGCCGTAGCCCAGCCGCAGGGTCAAACACCACCACCTCGGCTCCCGCTTCGAGCAACGCATCGATGATGCGCAAGGCCGGCGCCCCCCGGATGTCGTCCGTGCGGGGTTTGAACGAAGCCCCCCACACCGCGATGCGCGCTCCGGCCAACTCTTCATTATAGAACGTCAGAATGCGGTTAATGAACCGGCGCAGGTGCTCATCGTTCAACTGAAGCACCGCTTCGAGAAGGCGGCACGGCACATCCTTTGCCCGGCCCATGTGCGCGCCCGCCTCCACGTCCTTCGGCAGACACGAGCCCCCCAGCCCCAGCCCCGGAAACAGATACGCCTGCCCAATCCGGCTATCGGCGGCGACGCCTTCGCGCACGCGGTTGATGTCGCCCCCGTGCGCCTCGCACAATCCCGCCAGCTCGTTCATCATATTAATGCGGACCGCGAGCATGGCGTTGGTGGCGAACTTGGTCATCTCGGCGCTGCGGAGGTCCATCTCGATGAGCGGCTTGCCCGTGCGCAGAAACGGACCATAGAGTTCCTTCATGATCTCCATCACGCGCACGTCCTCGCAACCGACGATGATGCGATCCGGCCGGAGGAAATCGTCCACCGCCGCGCCTTCCTTCAAGAACTCGGGATTGACCACCACGTCGAAGGGTTCGGACGTCAGCTCGGCAACCCGTTCCCGCAACCGTTCGGTGCTTCCAATGGCGCAGGTGCTCTTGTTCACGAGAATGCGGTAGCCCGTGATGCTCCGGGCGACATCCTCGGCGGCGCGAAACACCTCGCTGTCGTCAATATTGCCGTCGGGCCCAACGGGGGTCCCCACGCAGATGAACACCAGCAGCGTTTCCGCCACCGCTGATTGCAGATCCGTGGAAAACTGTAGCCGGTCTTCTTCCACGTTCCGCGTCACCAACTCTTCCAAACCCGGCTCGTGGATGGGAAGCTTTCCCGCGTTCAGCATCTCGATGACGGCGGAATCGCGATCAACACACGTCACCAGGTGGCCGTTTTCCGCCAAGCCGGTGCCAACAACCAACCCCACATATCCCGTTCCGATAACGGTAATTTTCATATTCGCCAAACTCCCAAACAGAAGCTCCCCAAAACCATGCAAAGCGGCCCGTGTGCCGGCAAGATGCCGGCGCTACACGTTGTTCCCCCTTCTCAACGGCCGGGGGACGTAATCCCGTACCGTCGGCGTCTCGCCGGCAAACGTAGCAAGGATAATCGCCGGATCCCATGTGCCCGCAGGATGCGGGCGCTACAAACCATACCCCCTTCCGAAGGGCCGGGGGATGTAAACACGCCTTGCCCGCCGGGTAGGGTCCACGCCGCCAGACGCGCCATGCTAGCAAGCGCCCCGCAACTTTTCAAAAAGCTCTCCAAGCGCGCACCCAAGCCCCCCTCTCCCCCATTCCGCCGCAGAAACACAAGCAGCACCGCACCGGCGCATCCACGTAAACGCGCCGTGCCGGGCGCACTCCTCGGAAAAGCGGCCCATCGCATCACAGCGATGGACCGCCTACCATAAAAAATGGGAGTCCGCCGGGGGATCAGTCCATGTTCAGATACCCCTCGCGTCCGAGCAGGCCGGCGATGTCTTGCGCATAACTCCACGCGGCTGGGTCAGGCGTGTCGATGTGGATCTCGCTGTGTTCCAAGGCAAGAGCGAGCGCCTGCGGCATGTCCATGAAGCGCATGACATTGAGCAGCTCCGCGCCATCGTGATGGGATGTTGGCGGATTCTCAAGCCGTAGCATGTTCACGTTCTCGTCCAAGGCCGCCGCGTAGATGGTAAGCGCCGCCTTCTCATCGCGCGCGAAAATGTTAATCGGAAGATCCGCGGCGATTTCGTGGCCGCGCAAGAACTCCAGCGTCCGCAGAATGTCCAACACCTGTTGGCCGTGCAGCGTCTGACCCAGGATGGGGAAGGACCGCCGCAGATGAACGGCGTCGCTCGAATCCGGCTCCGCCCAGGCAGCGGGTCCCACGCCGCGCGGCGTCAGAACGGCCCAAACGGCGTTGGTGGCCTCCATGAACTGAAGTCCTTGCCGGAATTGGCCGGGGTCAGGCTCCACGCCGGGGTATTCGGGAAGGACATCGCCGAACTCGGCGGTCATGCTGGCCATTCCATCCCGCCAGCCTTCCTCGTCCAGAACAAGCAGCAGGACATTGTCGGGTTCCTCGATGGCGGCGCCGCGGGCGAGATACAGGCGCAACTCCACATGGGGCTCCACCGTGAAATCCCACGCTTCGAGGTGTAAGCCTTCGCGCTCGGCCGAGAACACCTGAGCCGGGTTGAACGCGGGATACGCTTCCGGCCAGTTCCCAAACGTGTTGGTCTTGAGTTGCTCAAGGAACTCGTCCCGCTGCGTTTCCCACGCCGAGGCGTCCGCCGGAGTCTCGACATCGGCGGCGGGGACAAACGTGTCGTGGATAGTGGTGACGATCTCGTCCTCCGGCAATTCATCGAACACCCGGAGATCCGCCTCGTCCAGGAGAGGCTCCGCCGGCTGATCAATCAACGGATCCTCCCCCTTCAAGTGACGGTTGAACCACGAAAACACGGGAACGCGGAGCTGCTGGGTATCCTCGTGTCCGCCCACCGTGATGGCTAGGCCGAGGTCCTCTTCAACACCAAGCGCTTCGTACACATCGCGCACTTGCTCATGTACGCGTTGAACGCCGTCCAGGGGAAAGATGGCGTCGCGATCGCTGTTGGCGATAAGCAAGGGCCGGGGCGCGATCATCGAGACAATGCGTGGGTAATCGAACCGATAGCGATTGGGAAAGTAGTTGCAATCGCAATGGCGGGGAGGAAGATACTCGGCGAAGTGGTTCGGAATGTCGGTTATCCCCGCCACGGGAGCCGCGGCGGCGACGCGTTCGTCCAGGGCCGCGAGAAACAGCGTGCCAATGCCGCCGCCAGACCGGCCCGTGACGCCGAAGCGTTCGGGGTCGACTTCATCGCGCGTTTCCAAGTAATCCAGCGCGCGCATGGCGTTGAAGGCCTCGACGCCCGCCGGTGTGTAGCCCCGGCTGTTCCACCACCACATACCCTCGCGGTGCGTGCCATGGTGCAGCCCCTCGATCTCGCCGAGCTGAATCGTGTCGACGATCAGGCTGACATAGCCATGCCGCGCGAACCAAGCGGGATGATGCTGGTAGGCCGCCTTGTTGCCCAAGCTTACGCCGTCCTCCACCCGCCGGGCGTGACCGCATAGGTAAAGGATGGTGGGCGCTGGTTCGTCTAGATTGTTGGGTATGTAGAGATTGCCCGTGACGTACAGACCCGGCATGCTCTGAAAGTGCACCTTCTCCACCGTGAAATCGTCATGCTCGATCGTTCCGGTGGTTTCGGCATTCAGGGGAGCGTCCTCGGGCATGGGATTGAGCCCCAGCATGTAGGCGAGTTCATGACGATACTGCTCGCGGTGTTCGGGCCATTCGTCCGGATTGATGATGTCCAGGCGGGACTCCTCGGTGAGGGCCTCCACATGGGCTTCGAAGTACGCCTCCAGGGCGGCGCGATTCTCTTGGATGCGCGCCTCGTAATCTTCGGCGAACGCGTGAGATGCCCCCAACACCAAGGCGGCGCACGTTATGGCATGGCGATAGGATGGCGCATACATGACCTATTCCTCCCGATGGGCCGCAATGCGGCCGACAATCCTCACCAAATTTTGCCCCTCTGGCATAGGGCCAGAAGACACGTCCACTCTACGGGAGAACCCCCCTCGAATCAACCCCCAATAGGCGAATCGATCGAGCATTTCTGATGGTGGGGGTGCCAACTGGCGCCATCGTGGGCATGGTTGGCTCTCACTGCATTTAAGGCCTACACATGCCACGGGCCGCGTCCGGGACTGCTCAAAAGCCGGTTGGCTTCAGCGTCGTGGGGGAAACGCTCGGTTACAGGATCGTACTCCAACGGCCGGCCCAGCTGATACGCAAGGTTTCCAAGGATGCACATGGTGGCCACGCGGTGGCCCGCCTCCACGGGAACGTTCGGCTCCTCCCGGGTCCGGATGCAGTGGAACCAGTTCTCGTAATGGGGAAGGTCGCCCCGGTATTCGCTGGGCTCGCGCAAATCCACGCCATCGGACGGCGGTTCGTATTCCATCACATGGTCCTCCGTGCTGGGATTTCGGCCGGTCATGCCCCCAACGCGCAGGGCTTCCCGCTCCCCATGATAAATGACGCCGTCGCCGTTTCGCTCGCCGGGCTGCGTCCATGTGACGGTCAGCTCGGGATCCGTGAATTCCCACGTGACATCCAATTCCACGGGGTTATCAAACACGCCCGTGACCGGAGGCTTCCCGGTAGCGCTGACGCGAACGGGACCCTCGTTCACCCTGTCCAGGAACCACAGCACTTGACTCAAGACATGAGCGCCCAAATCGCGGATCTGCCCGCCGCCGAGGTCCATGATATACCGGAAATTGTAGTGCACGACTTCGGGGTTGTACGGGCGCCAACGGGCGGGGCCAAGGTACATGTCCCAGTCCAGATGCTCGGGCGGCGGCTCGTCCGGGGTGTTATCGCCCACGGGGTTCGCCCCGCGCCAGCATTCGACGCGATGGACGCGCCCCAATTCGCCGTTGCGGATGTACGTGGCGATTTGTTGCACGCCGGGGAGAGAACGGCCCATGGCGCCCACCTGCGCCACCCGTTCATGGCGCTGGACCGCGTCAACGATTGCGCGTCCCTCGGCGATTGTCCGGTTGAGCGGCTTCTCGACGTAAATGTCCTTACCCGCCTCGGCGGCGTGCACGGCTTGAACGGCGTGCCAATGGTCGGGCGTGGCGATGACCACGGCGTCGATATCTTGCCGGTCAAGCACCCGCCGGTAGTCCCGGTAGCAGTCCACCTCGTGGCCGAGTTCGCTCTCCACCCAGGCGGCGCCCGCTTCCAAGCGTTCTTCATCGACGTCGCAAAGCGCGGCCACGGGCTGATTCAGCTCCGTGGTCATGGGGCGCATGAGACGTCCGCCCATGTCGCCCTGCGCAATAATCCCCAAGACGATTTTGTCATTCGCTCCGGTTTGCCCCGGGCGGCCAAGCACGCCCCTGGGCAAAATCAAGGGCGCCGCGGCGGCCGCCGAAGCCGCCAGAAATCCCCGCCGTGTATAGCTGCTCATCTAGTCATCCCTTTCTCGCGTTTCCAGCCAGCCATCCCGAGAAAACCTTGCCGTTTTATGCTAACCCCGGTCATCATGCGAATGCAAGACGCATCCAAACCTTGGGCGGCGGGTGGATCCTCCCCTAAATTCGTTTTCGGGGGGTTGAAAGATGGGCCGGGTACATGTTACATTCAAGATGAAACGCGGAGAGATGACCGAGTGGCTGAAGGTGGCGCCCTGCTAAGGCGTTGTACGGGTAATCCCTGTACCCCGGGTTCGAATCCCGGTCTCTCCGCCATTTTTTTGTTTTTGGGGCGTCCGTTTCCGCAGAAGGTTGCGAGCAATGCGGAGGAATTCTCCCAAAACCTCCCGTTGTTTTCGCGCTATGCCTGCCTTGTTTGATCCCATTACACTCGTTGCTCAGTGAGCGTGGAGACTCCCCCCAAACGCTGGATAGGGATGCGCATGATCGCGTTTTACGCAGCCAATAGATGCAGGCGAGACGTCCTCACCCGAACCAGCGCCAACCGCGGTTGAGCCCATGCAAGAAGCCATGGATACTGTCCGAATCATGAAGACAACTCGCGCAATCCTTCTCGCTCTTGCCATATCCATGCTGTCAGTGGGTTGCGCCACGGTAGCGCCGCAGCCTCTGGATACGACAGCGCCTCCCGAGCCTCAAACGTTGCCTGATCCGCTCGCCCTGGATGAGGCCGTGGCCGCCGCGTTGAGGCAAGATGGCCGGCTTCACGCGGCGCGGACGGCGGTTCCGGAGGACTATTGGGATGCGGTCCGCACGGCGGCGGGGGAACATTGGGCCTTCGACCCCCTTGACGGTCCACTTGACTATATGGTTTTGCTTAGCGGCCATCTTGATCGGTGGACCGGAGCGGATGCCAATGGGTTAGCGCAGCCCGCTTTGACGGAGTCGCAACGGGAATTGATAGCGCTTGCCGCTTTGGACAGACAACAGGCGGTAACGCGGGATGTCCGGCTCGCTTTTGCGGAGGCCGCGGGCTACAACCGGCTGGAGGCTCTTCATCGGGAACGGGTCGAGCTGTTGGAGGAGCTGGAAGAGATTATGCGCCAAGAGCGGGCGCGTGGCGATCGCGGCCACCTCGGCGTGATCGAGGCTAATCAAGCGCTGAGGGCGGCTCAGGGGAAGCCGGCTGATGCGGCCTTTTCGCGCCAACAGGCCTTGGATAGACTAAAGCGCTACCTCGCTCGCCCCACCGGCAGTCCGTTGGCGATAAGGGATTCGCCTGAAGAACTGGGTCATTTGGAGGACGCGTTTGGCGAAGACGAGATTGAACTTGGGCCAGTGGGCCGTGCTGAATTGGCCGTGGCCGCCGTTCGCGCCATGGAGAAGGGCACAGCGTTGGCCGTGGCCGACGTATCGTGGCAAGCAGAGGAAGATACCGGCCCAACGCTTTTGGGGCTGGAGGACGACCTTACCCCTGAAGGCCCCACCGTCACGGTTACCCTGCTTGTCCCGGCTGATACGGAAGGCACGGCGGAGTGGCGCGCCTGGGCCGAGACGTTGGCTATGCTGCAGGCGCAAGCCCTCGTGGAGATTCATCATGCGGCGAAAGACTGCCGTCAGGCCTGGGATCGGCTCCACGTAGGGCTGCCCGAACAACTCGAACGGGCCGAATCGGCGTTGGAAATCATTAGAAACATGCGCGAAGCCGGGGCGGCCAGGGAAGCCGATGTGCTGGCGGCTCAGGGCCAGGTAGTGTCCGCGCGCATTGCCTTTGAAGAAGCCCGGCTAACCTTCAGGCGGAGTCAAGCTGAGTTGACCGCTGCACTAGGACAAGCCCCCCTACCGCCGCTGATCGCGAATGAGAGCGGTTGACTGGCTGTGGGCAACGTGCTAGCATTTCCAAAAGCTCAACGCAATTCGGGAGTGTCACCCCATGCGGCTGGCGACGGCGCATGGGGGAGTGTTTTATGAGCGCCTTGCGCGGCCCGCCCGTTGCGCGATTCCAGGCGCGCCCCACCGGTTCCGGCTTTCGTGATTCGGCATCGTGCGCATGACGGATGCCCGTTGCTCCGCGTCACGCCGGGGAGTACGGTCTGCCTATTTCAAGGGGCGCCGGGATCAAGATCAATCCAATTGGGAGACATATCGAATGAACGAACAGGAAAAGAAATACCGCTTGGGCACGTTGGCCCTTCATGCCGGACAGGAACCGGATCCAACCACGGGGGCCCGGGCGGTTCCCATCTATCAAACGACGTCGTATCAGTTTCAAGACACGGACCACGCCGCCCGCCTGTTCGCGTTGGAGGAATTTGGCAATATCTACAGCCGCATCATGAACCCGACAGTGGACGTGTTCGAGAAGCGGATGGCTGCGCTTGAGGGCGGCGTGATGGCCCTTGGTCTGGCCTCGGGATCATCGGCGATAACGGTAGCCGCGCTGAACATCTGCCATTCCGGGCAGAACTTTGTGTCGTCTCAAACGCTGTACGGGGGAACCTACAACCTGTTCGCCCATACATTCAAGGAGCTGGGAATTGAGGCCCGGTTCGTCGACGCGAGCGATCCCGCGAATTTCGCCAAGGCCATTGACGGGAACACGCGATTTCTTTTCGCGGAATCCATCGGCAATCCGGCCAACGACGTGGTGGATTTCGAGGCCATCGCGCAGATCGCCCATGACAATGGGATCCCGTTCATGGTGGACAACACGGTGGCCTCGCCCGTGCTGTTCAGGCCCATCGAGCATGGGGCGGATATTGTGGTCCACTCGGCGACCAAGATCATCGGCGGCCACGGAACGTCCATCGGCGGCGTGATTGTGGACAGCGGGAAGTTCGATTGGGACAATGGCAAGTTCCCCGAACTCACCGAACCCAACGAGAATTACCACGGTATGCGGTTCTATGAAGCGCTCAAGCCGATCGGCAACATCAGTTACATCATTAAGGCGCGGGTGACGCTGCTGCGCGACATGGGACCCGCGATGACGCCTTTCAACGCATTTCTGTTTCTTCAGGGCCTCGAGACGCTGCACCTCCGGGCGCCGCGTCATTGCGAGAACGCCCAGAAGGTAGCGGAATACCTCGAACAGCATCCCAAGGTGGAGTGGGTGAACTACCCCGGCCTCAAGAGCCATCCCAGTCATGAGCGCGCCAAGAAATACATGCCGAAAGGGCATGGCGCGATATTGACCTTCGGCATCAAGGGAGGCTATGAAGCGGGCCGGACCTTCATCAACAATGTGAAGCTAGCGTCTCATTTGGCCAACGTGCTCGACGCCAAGACGCTTGTCATTCATCCGCCCAGCACCACGCACCAGCAGCTCAACGAAGAAGAACAGGCCGCGGCCGGGCTTCAGCCCAACATGGTGCGGGTTTCCGTGGGACTCGAGGATTACGAGGACATCATTGAGGACTTTGAGCAAGCCCTGAAGATCGCCAGCCCGTAACGGGCGCGCTCATTCGTTGGCGCGGTGGCGCGTGGGACGCGCCGCCGGCTCAACCTCTTATCACAACATGCGGGACTTATGACGGATCACGGTTCAGTTGGCATAGTCGAGACCCACTACTTCACCTTTGCGCAACCCCCAGGCAAGTTGGAGCTGGAGTGCGGCGAGACTTTGGGGCCCATCACGCTGGCCTACGAGACCTATGGGACGCTCAACGCGGACCGCTCGAACGCCGTGCTGCTGCTCCACGCCCTTTCCGGCAATGCCCACGCCGCCGGGTACCACTCCTCCTCCGATAGCAAACCAGGCTGGTGGGATGCGCTCATCGGACCGGGCCGGGCGTTCGACACCAACAAGTATTTCATCATTTGCTCTAATGTTCTCGGCGGATGTAGCGGTTCGACCGGCCCGTCCTCCATCAATCCGGAAACTGGCCAGCCGTATGCCCTGTCCTTTCCGATCATAACCATCGGCGACATGGTCCGGGCGCAACGCCGCCTCATTGACCACCTCGGCATCGACAAGCTGCTCTGCGTGGCGGGCGGGTCCATGGGCGGCATGCAGGGCTTGGAATGGGTCACGCGCTATCCGGAGCGGGTGGGCTCCGCCATGCTCATCGCCACCACGCCCCGGCAGGGCGCGCAAGCCATCGCCTTTGACGCCGTCGGCCGGCACGCCATCCAAGCCGACCCCAACTTCCGGGTTGGCGAGTACTATGACAAGGAACCGCCCCGGACTGGCCTTTCCATCGCGCGCATGCTCGCCCATATCACGTATCTCTCCGACCAGTCCATGCGCATGAAGTTCGGCCGCACCCTCCGGACCACCAACGCTTATCGCTACGACTTCACAAGCGAGTTCAGCGTGGAGACGTACTTGGACTACCAAGGCGAACAGTTCGTCAACCGCTTCGACGCCAACAGTTACCTGTACATCACCAAGGCCATTGATTACTTCGATATTACGGCGGCCAGCAACTCCATCGACGAAGCCATGACCGAGGTCAAGAGCAAGACGATGATCCTGTCGTACTCCTCGGACTGGCTGTACCCGCCGTATCAATCCGAGCAGATGGTTTACGCCCTGATGCGTAAAGAGGGCGACGTAACCTATTGCAACGTGCAGTCCGACTACGGCCACGACGCCTTCCTGCTCGAAGTCGGCGTGATGAGCAAACTGGTGAGCGGCTTTCTGGAACACGCGATGCATCCCGACAAGGTGCGCACGCCATATCAGCCGGAGCGTATGGATTCCGAGGCCGACCCCGGGCCGCCGTCCGTGCACACCCGGAGCATCTATGAGAGCCACCGCGTGGACTACGACATGATCGTGGACCTCGTGGACGAGGAAAGCCGCGTGCTCGATATCGGGTGCGGAGACGGGGAGCTGCTGCACAAGCTGATGTCGCAAAAGCGCGTGGACGGCATGGGGCTGGAGCTGTCCCAGGGCAACGTCATCTCGTGTGTGCGCCGGGGCATTCCCGTCGTGCAGGCCGACGTCGATAAGGGGCTCACGGCCCTGCCGGACAATAGCTACGATTACGTCATCCTCAGCATGACCCTGCAAGTCATCCGCAAACCCCAGCTGGTCCTGACCGAGATGCTCCGCGTCGGGAGGCGCTGCATCGTGAGTATCCCCAACTTTGGGTACTGGAAAGTGCGCGCGAAGGTGCTCGCTCAAGGCAAGGCGCCCGTTACCCGCACATTGCCCTACGAGTGGCACATGAACCCAAACCGCAACTACATCTCCATCAACGACTTCCTCGAGTTCTGCCGCACCCACAACACGGCCATCGAAAATGCCCTGTACCTAACCCCCCGTGGCGCCACCTCCACCACCAAACTCTGGCCCAACCTCCTCGCCGAGGAGGCTGTCTTCGTACTCAGCTCCAACGAACCTCCTCTGCTGGGCGAAACAGTAGAAGAAGCGTGAGGGGACACTCACCGCCCAGCCGCGCCGTTCACTCCCGCAACCGTAGCACATCGGACATCGCCAACACCCTGATCCAGAAGGATCGGGGTGTTTTTGTGTGTTCTCACTAGGTGCCCCTTCAGCCTTTAAGTTGTGGGTAGCCCTTATTCTTGGCGATGAGGTGGCACGGGCTTCCA
>PUOI01000111.1 GCA_003552765.1 Candidatus Hydrogenedentota bacterium
CGCCACGAGCATGTTGCGGAACGTGACATCCTGATTCTGGGGCCACTTGCCGATGCCGGTGATCCCGCCGCCCGCCGCGATGCCGCTGCCGATACCCGGCCCGAGCGCCCCGGCTCCAATGGCGAGGCCCGCGCCCAGCACAATGCCGATGTGAATCACGTCGGTGCCCGGTTGTTGGGTGAACAGCAGCAACAAGGCGATGACCATGGCGAAGATGGTGGGCGATTGCGCCACCGCTTGGCCAATGACCATGCGCAGCGTGATGGGGGTTATCTTACGGGGATTGCGGGCAACCCCATCGCAGGCCGTGGCCCCAGGCCAACCGCATCCAAGGCCGCTGCCAAAACTGCCCAGCCCTATGGCCAAGCCTGCGCCAATCATCGTTGCGACAAAGTTACCGCCCACCATCTCGGGATCGGTGGCCGGCATGAACAGAATAAGGATCGCGATGACCAATGGGAACACGCTAACCGTGCCCCCGCCCACCGCCTGCCCAATCAGCATGGTGCGAACCATGGCGTTGTTCTGCGTGGGCTGCCGCATCAGGCCTTCGTCGCCGCTCGCGGCCACCATGCCCATACCAATGCCCGCGCCAATACCGCCTAGCCCCACGGCTATTCCGGCGCCGAAAATCCGGCCGATCGCTTCAAGTGTCTGAGGTTCCACTGCCAGTTCCCGTCAAGTATCCAGTGAACAAACCGGGCCACGAACTACTTTATGGCCACGGATATGTAGGTAAGGGTGAGCATCGCGAACACAAACGCCTGGATGGCTCCCACAAAAAACACGAAGAAGAACAATAATCCAATGGGCAACACCAGATAGAAGACAAGGTGGGAGATCACCACCAGCAAGACGGCGCTGCCCACGATGTTGCCAAACAAACGGAACGAAATCGATAGGACCTTGGAGATCTCGCCCACCACATTGAGCGGAAAGAAGAAAAGGGCCGAAATCTTGCCGGCGATGCCGGGTTGCTGCCACAGGGGGCCCAGCAGTTCCTCCAGGTACCCCCCGATTCCCTTGGCCGCGATGCCGCAGACCACGGCTATCCCAACGCCCAGAATGCCCAAGCCCAGCGTGGTGCTGAGGTCCGCCGTGGGCTCCTCGAACCAAGGGCCGGGCAAGAAACCCAGGAAATTGGCCAGGATGAGAAAAAGAAACATGCCCGTAATCAAAGGGAAAAACCGGCGGTTCTTCTCCCGATCCATTTCCAGGGACGACGCCACCAAATTGTCGAACGCCCCGACCACCCACTCAAGCGCCGCTTGACCGCGATTGGGCACGGCGGAAAGACGGCGGGTCGCGGCATACATCAACCCCCACAGCACCGCCATCACCACCAACGTGTTGATGACGGTGTACGGATTCAACCCTCCCATTGGAATCTCAAGATTCGTCCCGGGAAGGTAATACAGGATATAACGTTCCCCTATATCATCCATGAGATTATTTTGCTTGCCTCGTAAGGTCTAGACCGGCCACGCCGAGCACAATCATCGCGAGCTTGACCAAAAGGAGTCCCCCCGCGGCCCCGATGAGTCCGTACCCAGAATCCAGATCAAGGGTGTATGCACGATACAAGATCACCCCATACAACACCGTGCGCACACACATCCAGCGTAGGGCAACGGATTGTAGCTTACTTGGCTCCTCCGATGCAACCCTGCTGATCCGCCGCGCCATCAGCCAGAACCCCAAGGCTCCCCCAATGCCGCCCAACAACACGCCGTGCGCCAGCGCACGGTCGAACACAAGCGCCAGGGCCGCGAACACTACCGTGGCTAGCGCCGTGAGCTGAACCGTAAGCAACCGGAATTGCTTATCGCCATTATCCATTGAGACCTTTAGTTTTCCAGGCGCGCCCGGCCGCTATACGGCGGAAACGGCGCACTGAATGGGCATTCATGTTGTGAATCGCCGACATCATATAGCGAACGCTTATTCGTGTCAAATCAAACGGCGCCGCCAGCCACCGCCAACGATACCGCGCTCTATCCGCCGATTTCCTTCATCATCAGCTTGTACACGGCGTAGCCCCCCGAGGCGATCCCCAGCGCAATCATCAGGACCAAGACAATCCCCCGTCCCCCAAGCCACCGATCCAAGTAGAGGCCGCCCAGCACGCCCAAGCCAATCGCCGCGCCCATGGTCAGCCCCACCTGGCCCACCAGGGTCAAGGCGCTGAACACGGCGCCGGCTGGGAGATCGCGCTTCCGTTTAATCATTTCGCCTGCGCTCCGGCGCCAGGTGGCGCTAACTTCCAAGCAAGCTCTTCCAAGGCCATAAGGGGGGCTCTTCTGAATACTCGTATTCTGTCCGCCCTTGAATTGCCGGTAGCCTCTATTCTTCGCGGTGAGGCAGCACGGCCCTGGAAAGCCATGCTGGCTACCAGCTGTCATCCCTACGGGATGGATTTGATTTTGACACTATCTTAGGCGGCGTCCGAAGCAATCGGGATATCCACACATCAAGGGTTGGGGAGGCGCCACTCCCGCGCATATACGCATATATCGGAACTCAAGCGTGTATTGCCCGCTCCTTGTCCGTGAGTTCCAATTGGTACTTCTCTGTCAGGCCATCTAGCATAAGAGCCACCAAGGTAGAACTCATGCAATAGTCCTCAATACCCAGGCCTCCTCCCGTTTCGGAATTGTAGTGTTCGTAGATGCCATTCTCTATTGCATTGGCGACGGTCTTGTCCGCAATATCGGCCGCCAATTCGGTATGACCATAAGCCGCCAGCCCACTGGTAATCTGATAGTTCGTGGGGGGCCATACATCCCCGCGCCAGAATCCATTGGGTCTCCATCGGGGATCCTTGCTGTCAACGGTTGGAATGGGAAGGGGAGTCTGCCATGAGTCCGTTGCAAGCACCTCGGCCATTCTGTCCGCCATGTCTTGTGTGGGAACACCGGCCGTGAGCGGAACCCAGCTACTGATCGTCGCCACTGGAATCCGTTCCATGGTGTCCCGCTTTACCGACAGAAACGTTCCGGCCTCTTCATCCCACATATAATCGCGCATTGCCTGAACGGCCTTGTCGATGAACGGTTTCCTCCGCGCGGCCATCTCCTCATCGCCCATGGCTTCAGCCAGCCGCACCAGGCTCTTTTCTCCTAGGATTAGATACGAGGTGTTCCCGGTTACCCACATGTCGCCATACCAGGCCCCCTCTTCAATTAACTCGCCCTCCCGCGTGGGATGCTTTAGCAGCTCCAAATCATCCATATTGCATTCATAATCAAAGGTTTCCCAGCGGGCATGTTGTATTTCGCCGCTATACGAACCAACGGTTAGAAGTCCGATGTCCGTAATATCCCGCTCACGCCAAAACCAGTTATGAAACTTCTCCAGGCGCGGAAGGCATTGTTCGAGTAGTTGCGTGTCCCCGTTTCGCTGAAATACACGTTCGACTCCCCAAGCCAAGATGGGTATTTGCGAGAATTGACGAAGTTCCTGAGGAAAAGTCTTAATGGCGACAGTCACCATGTCGTGGGCATAGTCCGGCACGATTTCGTTCCAGCGATCCTGGAAATCCCAGTAGTTCTGGAAAATATCGCGTATGAGTTGCTCTTTTCCAGGCAATATACTGAGCAAATCCACCACGAACATGGTGTCCCAGATCCACTGCCCCACATAATAAGGCCCGCCGGGTTGCACCCAGTCATGCTTCAGAGGGGGCTGTGGCGCCAGAATCCTTTCTAGCACACACTTCTGAAGCACACGTTCGGTAAGCGCTAGCGCATCGTCGCGGTTCGCCCTGAACAGAGCGCGTATATCGAGTTCTTCTATCAGAGATTGGTCAAGTGCGGTCCTGGCCAGCAGGGAAGGGGTCGCCATGCCGCCAATGGCAAATGCTCCTGAGGTTTGAAGAAACTGCCGTCTAGAAATATTGCTATTCATGGTTTGGTCTCCTCCTGTAGTGCTAGGGTCTACCGCTAAGATAGCACAGGCCCGATGCCCCGGCCAAATCGTTTGTTTCGGGACCAGCTAAGCCGGTTTGCGGCATGGCATCCCAGGCCTTCAATCATGCTATCCTCACCCGGGAGACGCGCCGCAGGAGAGCTGCCGATAATCATGGAGCCATCAAGGCGGTCATCTACCCGCGTACCTCCACGGCCAGCACGGACATGTCGTCCCCTTGCCGGCCGCCCTCCCGCCATTCGCGCGTGCGCTCAACCAGCTTGTTAACGCTTTCCTTGAGCGAAGAACCGGCGTGTTCCCTCAAGTGATGTAACATGCGCTCGACGCCGAAGAGTTCGCCTTGCGGGTTCATGGCTTCTTCCATGCCGTCGGAGTACAGATAGAGCCGATTACCGGGGTCGAGATTTATCTGCGTTTCCTCGAAACTCGCCCGCGGCGAGCCGAGACCAATCGGGAGATCCCCCGTGCCTTCAAGTGGTCTAGCCTCACCGTCCGCCACCAAGATGGGTGGGGGATGGCCCGCGCAGGCATAGTGGAAGGTCTGCTCCCGGCAATTGAGGACCCCGTACAGAAAAGTGAAGAACTGGCCCGTTTCAAGGTCCCAGCGGAACCGGCGGGACAAACGCATCGCGACTTTGCCTGGCGAGGCCACCCGGTAGACTTGGCCCGGCCCGCCCGAACGTTCAAACACCAGCGACGTGGCGCTGCGAATGGGCGTCAGCAAGTGGCTTACCGTCACACTGAGCATGGAGGAGGCCACCCCATGCCCCGTTACGTCGAGGATATACATCCCCACATTTTCGTCGTCGAGGTGGATGACGTTGAGGATGTCGCCCGAGAGTTCCTCGCTGGCCTTCAGGCTCCAGGCGAACCGCAGGCACTCGATCTCGGGCAGGGCGGACGGGAGCAGGTTCCGTTGCACCTTGGCCGCCGCTTCCAGGTCCCGCTTCATGCGGTGATTGGCCTGGGTGATTTTGGCGTTGGCCGCTTCGAGTTCTTCCGTGGCCTCTTGAAGCCTGCGCTCGGTTTCGATGAGATCCGAGATGTCGGACAGAATGGCGATGAAATGCGTGACGGAGTCGGTTCGATCGTGGACGGGCGTGATGCTCAGCCGCGTCCACGTGGGGCCATCGTCGCCTCGCTGCTGCTGAAGCTCAAGGGTGGCCGGCATCCCCTTGCTCAGCTCTTCGCGCGCCCGGGCCGACTCCTCGTCTTCCACTGCGGAATCAAACAACACATCCAGGGGTTGGTCCAGCGCTTCGTCCCGGCTGTAGCCCATGAGCCGCTCAACCCCTTCGTTCACGTAGATGATGGGCTGCTCGTTCTGCAAGGCGTCCGCGATCACAATGCCATCACTCGCCGAATCCATGGCGTGGTTGTGCAGGCGCATCTTCTCCTCCGACCATTTCCGGAGGTTGATGTCCCGGAGGATGAGGTATCCCCACTCAAACTGGCCCGCTTCGTTGTTGACGGGCCGGGCCGACACGCTCACCCAAACTTCACGAATGCCTTCCCCGCTGAGGTGCATTTCCTGCCGCGTCACGGCTTCGCCCCGCAACGCGCGCATCAGGGGTAATTCGTCAAGGTTTCGCGAGAGGGACCCATCCGGAAGGCGGTAGCGGAAGCGGGTGCGCCATTCGCCGGGTTCGATGGATTCAATATCCTTGCCCAACAGGGATCGCGCGGCGTTGTTGCAGTACAACACATGGCCCGGCTGATCCACCACGAGGAAGGCGTCGCCAATCGCGTCAAATACGCGTTGCGCCCCCCGCAACTGCTCGAACAGTCCGGGATGGCTCTGCACCGGCGGCGTGGAAACATCGGCTCCCGCGCCTCCATTGCCATTGCCATGGTCGGGGGCGAGATGATATGTCGGCGTGTAACGCACTCGCGGTAATGTCCTCGGAATTCGGTATGGGGCAACCCAGCAGTGGCGCTGGCGCTTGTTACAGACGATATACGTGGGGACTCCGCCTTCAACGGCGCAGCCGCACGGAAACGTACAGGAAGGTGCGCCCACAGACGCGCGCAACTCAACACGTCCCGCATTATCGCATACCCGCGCATACCGGCCAAACGCGCACGTTGTGCGGTATGCCGCCCTGTGCTAAGATCCGGGGTGGCGTATTGATGGGCGCCCGGAACGTTGGGCAGTCTTGAGCTACTCTCGTCCCGGAATTACCCTTGGCGGAAGCCATGATGACATTCTCAAACCAGTAGAGGCAGTATACTTATGGCACGCAACAGTCTTCGATATATGCTTATTGTGGCGCTTGGCTTCGCCGCCGCCGGGTCATCCGCGGCTCAGAACCAAGGCCAAGTAGTGGATGCAATCCTAGCGACGGTGGGCGACGAGGTCATTCTTATGAGCGAGGTCCGGGCGGAGATCGCCCCCGCCTTGTTTGAATTGCGGCAAGAAGACCTGTCTACCGCGGAATTCGAGCAGAGGCGCGAGGAGCTGCTGGAGGAAGCGCTGAAACGGTCTGTCGAGAACTTGATCCTTGTGCGGGAAGCCCGGCGGCGGGGCATCGAAGTGCCCAGCCACGCCATTGAGGATCGCCTAGAGGAAGTGCAAGGACGGTATCCGTCCCGCGAAGCCTTTCTGGAGGATATTGAGCAGGCCGGGGAAACCTTAAGCGATATCCGCGCCCGTCTGCGGCGTCAAGTGCTTGCGCTAAACATGAGCATGCTGCAGCGGGAGCAATTTGAGCAGGCCGTCGTTGTCAGTGAGGATGAGGCCGCTCAATACTACGAAGACAATCAGGAGCATTTCCGGCGTCCGGGGCGCGTTCGGATGCGGCAGATCTTTCTGTCGGCCGAAGGAGAGGACGAACAGGCCGAGGCCCGCGAACAGGCCGAGGCGCTTCTTGCCGAAATCGAGGCGGGGGAGGCCTTTGAAGACTTGGCGCGCGAACACTCCGAAGCGCCGGGCGCGGCCGAGGGCGGACTGGTGGGCTGGCAGCAACGCGGCGACCTCATCGAGCCCTTGGACTCGACCGCCTTTGAACTCGAAGAAGGGGAGATCAGCGAAGTCCTTGAAACGGATTTCGGCGTGCACATCCTAAAAGTGGACGAGCGTGAGGAAGAGGGCCATGTGCCCTTCGGCGAGGTCCGCTCCCAAATCATCAACCACCTCCGCCAGCAAAAGGCCGACGAGCGTTACGACCGCTGGATGGCCGATCAGCGCCGCCGCGCGGGTGTGCAGATGTTTGCCGATGGGGCGCTGTAACGCCGGGGCTCGATTTTTGACTCCAATAGGGTGGTTCTCCGTGATTGGGCCGTAATGCCGTCACACAATCACACAATGTAAGGTATTTCGCGTCACTATGGATAGAATCAAACGCAGCGCGCCGGTGCTTGTGGCCTTCATGGCCGCCCTCCTCATCGGGGCGTGCGCCACTGGCCCCGGTCCTGTCCCATACGAGGCCTTCCGCAACGTTCGTGAAGCGGATCACCAACATCCCGGTGAATGGCGGATCGACGACAACCGCATGGTGAACGTCATCCCGGAAGAAGCGGCGTCCGATGCGGTGGCGGCTGGCCAGGAAGGCGCCAGCATAGCCTTGGTGGAGGACTTCAGCGCCCGGGATTTGGTGGTGCAGGGGCGTCTGGGCTTTGAGGGGTATGCGGCTCCCGCTCTCGTGTTTCGGGTTCAGGAGGAGGATGGCGTGGTGGACGCCATGTACATGCTGGTGGTGAATACCGATGGCGTCTTCCTTTGGCGGCTGCTCGACGGCCATTGGACGGCGCTTGTCCGCCATTTCGTGCCGTTGCAGCCCGAGACAATGCATACGGTGCGGGCCGAGGCGCGCGGGGATACGATCGAGGTGGCGCTGGATGGAGAGGACTTGTTTGACGCGAATGATACGCTTCTCATGCAGCCCGGCGGGGCCGGCGTGAGCGCCCGCGAGGGCGTGTGCTATGTCGAGGATGTCGGGGTGGAGCGTCTGGATTAGGGAGGTTCTGTTTGTTGGCGGGCTATTCTTCCTTGCGGAGCTTGGCGATTCTGGCCGCGCTTTTGTGCGCGGGGATGTGGGTTTTTCCGGCGGCGGCGGCCACATTCGAGGGCGTGGTGGTTGGACCTGATGGCGAGCCGGTGGAAGACGCGCAGGTATTCATTGAGCCTGGTGTCGAGCATTCTCTCCGGCAAACCGAAACGGATGCAAGCGGGCGTTTCGTCTTTGAAGATGTTCCTGGCGGGCGCATCGGCCTTTTCGCCGTGGCGGATGACGCCTCCTTTGGCGGCAAAACGGTGACGGCCTTGCCGGGCGCGGAAGAGGCTGGGCTGCGAGTGCGTCTGGCTGAACCCGCGACGGTGCAAGGCCGGGTTCGCGATGCGGATGGCGCCGTTGTGTCCGAGGCGCGCATCACGCGGGTGGCGCTGTTGCAGGAGGACAAGGTTGGCATCCCCTTGGCCAAATTGCGCGCATTCGGCTTTTCTGAGCCCGCCTCGGACGGCGAGGGCCGTTTCCAGCTCCCGAACATGCCCGAAGGGGTGGAGCTGGCGTTGAAGGTTGGGCACCCCAGTTACGCACAAACGAGCGTTATGGATGTGCACGCGGGCATGCAGCCTGTTGAAGTGCGTCTTCAGCGGGGCGTTTTGGTTCAAGGCGAGGTGGTGACACGGGGAGATGAGCGGCCCGTGGCGAACGCGCTGGTGCGATTCGCCAGCGCCGAGCCCCCGCATGACACGGCGTTGGCGCAGACGAATTATCAGGGCGGATTCGCCGTGCGCCTCAACCCGGGCGGCTACGTGTTCCGGGCTGATGGCGAGGCCTACGCAAGCCCCAGCTGGCAGCAAGTGCTCCTGCCGGATGACCGCTCCCAAATTCAAGTTAAGCTCCAGGTGGCCGGCAAGGGACGCATCGAGGGCGCGGTTCGCGATGCGCGCACCGAATCCCCTGTCGCGGGCGTCCGCTTGATCCTGGAAAGCGGCGGCCAACAAGCCGAGGCCGTGCGCACGGGCAGCGATGGGACTTTCCAAATCGCGGCGGTCGAGGGCGAGAATGTGTTGCGCCTGGACCAAGCGCCGGGCTATCTGCAACCCTCCACATCCGCCTACCGGGTGAACGTCCGGGAAAACGATACCACCGAACTTCCCACTTTTTGGCTGGCGCCCCTCCCGGACTATCGCGTCACCGTCGTTGATGACAATGAAGAGCGCGTGCCCGAGGCGGTGATCACGATGGCGCGTCCAGCCCAATTGGGGTGGCATATCGCGGATGAATCGGGGGTGGTGAATCTGGAATTCTCCCAGCTTTCCCAAGGTGTTCCCATTGGCGTTGCGTATCACCCCACGCGGCCTCTCGGGGCTTTGTTCACCTTGCACGAAAGACAGGAGGAGGCGCTTATTCAGCTTTCTCCATTGCGGGAAATCCGGGGCGAGGTGGTGAACGCCCAAGGGCGGGGCCTGGAAGGTCTGGTAACCGGCGTGGCGTATACGGCGGGCGAAGATGAGGGGCAGCCCGTGCTGCTCGGCCAAACAGTGAGCGGAACCGATGGCGGCGCCGTGTTTCCGGGAACGCCCGAGGGCGCGGCGCTGTCTCTCCTTGCTCAAGACGCCGAGGGCCAGTTTGGCCGTTCGGACGCATTCCGGAGCGGTGAGGTTTCCGGCGCCGTCGAAGTGCGGGTGGAGGAAGGCCGGGAGGGCGTGTCGGTGATAGGGGAGACGTTCGCCCTGGAGGACATGCCGCCTCTGAACGAGGCCGCCCGGGAGATGAGCGATTTTGCGGGACCATGGGTGGCCGTGTTTGCTGAACCGGCGGAGGCCGCGATGCTTGCCGAAAGCCTTGCCCGGCTGCGCGAGGTCTACAGTGGGCATGAGGTGCGGTTTGTTCTTGTCGCGCCGGATGAACACGGGTGGCCAGAAGAAGGGTATGCCGGTCCCGTATTCGAGGGGGAGGCCCCGGGGACCGCGTCGGCCTATCTTGTGGATGGGGAAGGGACCGTGGTGTACGAGACCTTGGGGCTTCCTAGCCCGCCCGCCATCCAGCGGTTGTTGGAGGCTGATTGAGCGGAACGGCATTCTTTCACGTGCACACCAAGCGAATAGGAGATGTCTGCGAGTTTATGCGTGTTTCGTTTGTGCTGGCGATAGTTGTCTGGGCTTTCTTGCTGGTTGCGCCCGCCTCGGGAGAAGGATTCGAGGTATCCGGCGTGGTGATGAATTACACCCGCCAACCGGTGGACGGGGCTTCCGTGTGGCTGGCCCAAGACCGGCGGGTGGACCGGGTGGAAACCGATTCCGAGGGGAGATTCCGCTTCGATGGGGCAACGGTCGGTCCCGCCTCGGTGGTGGCGCTGAAAGAGGGGTACGCCATGGGCGGGGCGGACATCCGCGTGGCGGACTCCGTCGAGATCGATGTGATGCTCCCTCCAGAAGACGACATTACCGTTCGGGTCACCAACCCTCAGCATAGACCCCTGTCCGGGGCTTACGTGAAAAGCCTGTATATCGGCGATGCGTTCACCGTGCCGGTCGAGGAACTCAACCGCGAAGGCTTTCCCCGCATGCGAAGTGACGATGAGGGCTTCCTCACGATTCCGCATCTGCCCCAACAGAGCCATATAGCGGGTTTCCTTTATCACCGGGACTACGCCGAGAGCCATGTCGCCTATCTGCCGGTGGGGCGAATCGAGGATCAGGACATCCTTCTCTATCCCGGTGTTACGCTTGAAGGCCGGGTGACCGGACCGGACCACGATGGCGTGAGTGGGGCGCGGGTGAAGCTGTTTCGCGTGGGTGCGGGAGGCCGGCGCGAATTCGCCAGCCAGGTCACGGATCCCGAGGGCTTTTACCGGTTGAATGCCCGGCCGGGCGAGTATCATCTTACCGCTGATCATCCGGAGTTTGGCGCGCCGAAACCCGTGGAAGTGGCGCTTCGGCCCGGTGATGAGCAGAGCGCGCGCAATATCGAATTGCAGTCCGCCCGTTATATCACGGGCGCCGTGGTGGATCCCGATGGCGAGCCCATGGCGGGCGTCGACGTCGTCTTTCTGTGTGAAGAAGGAACCTTGCAGGCTCATACTTGGACCGCCGCCAACGGACAGTATCGGCTTCAGGTTGGCGTTGAGGAAGGGGCCGTACGGGTGTTTCCTCCCGATGGGTACATCACGGAGGCCTTCTCCGACGTGCTTGTTCAGTTTGACGGCGCGGAACGAATCAACTTGGAGCCGATTGAACTCGACACATTGCCCGAGA
>PUOI01000497.1 GCA_003552765.1 Candidatus Hydrogenedentota bacterium
GTAGCGCCCGTTGTACTCGGTCTGCGGCGCTCCCCAGCTTTCCTGGCCGCCGTTTTCGGATAGGAAGATGATAAGCGTGTTCTCCCGCTTGCCCGTGCGGTCGAGGGCGTCGATGACCTTGCCGATGCCGTCGTCCATGTGGGTGACGGCCGCGGCGAAGTGTTGCCGCCAGACATCGTCGTAGACATCTTCGTAGGGCTCGATCCATGACGGAGGCTCGTTGCAAGGGAAATGCGGGGCATGGTGGCAAAGATACAGGAAAAACGGCTCATCATCCGCCTCTTCAATGACCCGCACGGCCTCCTCCGTGATCAGGTCCGTGACGTGGCCCCGCTCATCGATGAACTCGTCGTTGCGGTGCCAGGTCAAGTAGTCGCCAAACTTGTAGCGGTGGGTGTAGGGATCAATCTGGCCGCGCAGATAGCCGTAGGACGTGTCGAAACCATACGTCAACGGCCGGTGCTCCGGTTCATCGCCAATGTGCCATTTGCCGACGATGTGCGTCTTGTAGCCGAGGTCTTGCAAGCCAAAGGGCAAGTGCATGTCATCGGGCCGGACATCGGTCGTTCTTCCCAATGGCCCGAACACATTGAAATGCGCGGGCTGGCGTCCCGTCAGAATCCCCACGCGCGTGGGCGAACATGTTGGGGTCACGTAATGCTGGCCGAACGTCCCGCCTCCCTCCGCCAAGGCGTCTATGTTTGGGGTCTGGATCTCCGAACCGTGGTATCCGACGTCGTTCCATCCAATGTCGTCGGGCAGAATCATCACGATGTTGGGCTTGTTTGGGTTGCCGGGATTCCGCCCATACGCTGGGCGCGCACTCGAACCCGCGGCCAAGCCCGCCGCGCCAACGGCCATCCCTTGCAAAAACTGGCGTCTATTCACTGACATAACAGCTCCTCCCATTCCAAAGTGTGCCATTTCGGGCTACATTATACGACACTAAACTCCCTAGCCGCATTGTGCACTGTATCATGAATACCGCTTACGGGAGCATAGCGCCCCGATCCCCGGCCTTGCCGTGGCGCGGCATGGCGTTCTCGATTAGGCAAGTATCCCGGCAAGATGCGGGGGTACGGTCTCACCCATTCCAATTCGCCAGGCAAAAACGCCAATCCCGGGTACGACATCCCCCTTATCCGGCGCTGTGAGGCAGTGTTGGCTCTTGCGTATACAGCGCCGTTTGACTCATAATGCCTTTCGCCCATGCTGGTGTTTGGGTCCAAGGGTTCCGTCAGGTAGGGCTTTATGCAACGGCGATCGAAGCGCAGCAAAGGCGGCTCGTAACGCCGGCATATCACCGGTCTTCATGCGCAATTCTCCCTTGGCAACGAAGCGCGGTCTCCAACACGAGAGAGCCTCTCATGAATGAAGAACGACAAGAAAGCTTGGTGCGCAGGATAGGGCCGGGGTTGATAACGGCGGCGGTCGTGATAGGTCCCGGCAGCATTGTGGCATCAAGCCGCGCGGGCGCGGAAGGCGAGTACCGGCTGGTGTGGATGATGTTGGCGGGTTTCATTCTCATGGCCACGTTCACGGCCATGGGCGCGCGTTTGGCCTGCGCCATCCCGCAGACGCCCCTGCAATACATCACCGAGCGATGGGGCCGCGCGCTGGCGTTCATCACGGGCCTGTCCGGTTTCTTGGTCACGGCGGGATTTCAATTCGGGAACAACATTGGCGCGGCCGCCTCATTGTCCACGGTGACGGACGTGCCGGACTGGTTCTGGGCGTTGCTGTTCACGGCCCTTGCGCTGTTCTTCTTGATTCGCGCCCAACACGTCTACAAGCTGCTCGAAATGGCGATGATCACCCTGGTCTTCGTCATGTTGGGGGCGTTTGTGCTCAATCTCCTGTGGAGCGGCCTGAGCGTGACTGGTGTGGTCTCCGGTGTTGTTCCGCGCGCGTTCGAGGGCAACGAACCCACCATCGCCCGCGCCATGCTGGCCACCACGTTCTCGGCGGTAGCGGCGTTCTACATGGCCTACCTCGGCCACGAGAAAGGCTGGACCCGCAAGAACGCGGAACGCGCCATCGGCGACTCATGGATTGGCATCTCTTTCTTGGGCATCATCGCGCTCATCATCCTCATTAACGCCGCCGAAACCCTATACGGCACGGGACGCGACTTCGGAAATATTGGCGAGCTGGCCACCCAACTCCAAGCGGTCCTTGGACCATGGGCCACCGCCATCTTCGCCATTGGTCTGGCGGCGGCCTCCTTCTCCTCCTTTATCGCGAACGCCGTTATTGGCGGCGCGCTCATGGCCGATGGCGTGGGACATTACGGCGGAATCAGCAGCAAGCCCGTGAAAGCCTGGACCGCCGGGGTCATGCTCATCGGCTGCGGCGTCGCCATCACGACGATGCTTATGGGCCGGGGCGACACGACCTCGCTCCTCATCGCGCAATCCGCCACGCTTATCGCGGCGCCCCTCTGCGCCGTGTTGCTGTTTGGCCTCACGTCCAGCCGCCGGATCATGGGCGATCTGCGCAACCCGGTCATCATGATCCTCATTGGCGTTGTCGGGCTGGCGATCGTGGGCTGGCTGAACTTGGAAACGCTCTTGGGGTTCTTCCGATAGGCGAAGAGTAGAGAACGCCGTTACCCTTCTTCGGTCACGGCGACTGTGGAATCCCAGTCTTCCCCCCGGCGGAACATGCGCCGGACTGCCCGGCGCATGGCGCGATACTGCTGGGCATCCAGTTCCCGGCTCCCGAAACGGACGGTATCGTATACGTTCACGACTTCCGTGACGAGAGCCTCGTCAATGCGCGGATGGGCGCGGGCCACGTCCAGAATCTCTTGGGCAGTCTTCCCTTCGCACGGGATCCCGGCGCGGCGCAAACGCCGCCGCAGGCGAAGATACAAACGAATGGCGCGGAGTTGGTCCCGGGACAAGGGAATTCTGGGCCGCGAACCAAGGAACTGGAGTTCCTTCCATTGCACGGCGAACCACACGGCCGCGCCCCCCAATCCCGCAAGCGCCAAGCCAAACGTCACCAGCGGGATCCTGTCGCTTAGACTCATCTCGCCCCAGCCCCCGCTTCCTTCGCCCCAAAACGGCACAAATCCCGAAAGGCGTTGGCGGTTAAACAAATCTTCAAGCCGAACGGAGGGCTGATACCCAACGATATCGCGATACCACATCATGCGCGAGCGTATATGCAGCGTATTCGCCCAGCTGCCCAAGGTGGCCCACACCCCATCATCGCCGTCATCATCCTCAAGCGGAGAGGGATCAAAACTCACCCACCCCCAGCCGGGAAAATACGCTTCCACCCAGACGTGCGCCATGTCCGACTGGACGAAATACGCCTGTTCGTCTTCGTCCCATACCCCGCCCCGGTAGCCGGTCACCAGCCGGGCGGGAACCCCTAATCCGCGCACCATCAAAGCCATGGCGCTCGCGAAGTACTCACAATGTCCCGCTCGATAGTCGTGAATGAAGGCATCCATGGGGTTATCGGGGGGTAGCGTGGGGGCTTCCAGCGAATAGATGAAGTCGGCTGAACTCAAATACCTCTCAATCGCCACAAGCTGGTCGTACACCGGGTCACCGGCATTCGTCAAGCGGTCGATGAGTCTGAGTGTGCGATCTTGGAGATCGTGATTGGTGAGGACGTGATACGCTTCCGGCCTGAAAACGGCGTCATAGCCGGTGTGACTTTCTCTCAACAGGGCGGCATCGGGGTCCCACACTTCCGACCAAACCTCGTACTGAGGCGCTTCCCTTTCCCATGTGAGCTGCCTCACGGAAAAGTTCGGCGCGCCGCCCCATCCCACCCTGACGTTTTGCGTCTCAAGACGCTTCACCAAAGACAAGCCGGGCAAGAAGGGATAGGTATACCCTCCCTCCTTCAACTGTATCGCCTGATGAACAAGTTCGGGATCGCCCTCACTCAGCGAGGTGCGCGTAACCGTGTGATCGTCGACATTCTCAAATTCCAGTTGCGCCATCCCCTCGCCATCTCTGGCTTGCACGCCACGGTGCTCCCAACGCTGTCCGGTGTAACTGTCCAGGACGCCGGCCCGCCACAGCAGATCGCCCTCATACCGGCCATCGGGCATGCCGGGAAATTCCGCCCGAAACACCACCGTGGCATCTTCGGCGATGGGGCCGCCCATGGTGAGATCCACAAAGCCGCCCAGTCCGGTGCTCGCCGAGTCCGCCGGCTGGGAACGGCCAAAAAGACCGGCCTCCGTGCGCGGGGTGGTATAAAAGACTGCAGTTGTAAGCATGATGCTGGCGACAGAGATAGCTGTCAACGAAAGCGTTAGCCCCATTCGCGGCGCGGACGCATGGGCGCCGCTCCCGGCCTCGACTTGTTGGGCGTGGTTCAAGGTGATGACGTTGACCTCTGGACCATGCCGGTTGTGGCGGCTATCCCGGTAGAGTTGAAGCATCATCAGGGCGCCCGCGGCGCTGACAAGGAACAGAACCAGCACGAAGCTTATCCCGGCGTCAGGGGCTTGCACCGAAGCGGCGACAAGCATGAAGAAGGCCATCAGGAAGATGTGAAGGTAATTCCGATCGTCCTTCACATGCATCAATTCGTACGTTTGGATGTACATCACCAACAAGGTGACGGGGGCCAGGAGATCAAAGTGAATGATGCCCAAAGGCATGGCCAAGAAATAGGCGAACAGGACACCCATCAGGGCCAGGGTGAGATACGTAGTGAGTTGACGGTACCAGCGGTGATGGCGGTCCAAACGCTCGCCCCAGGGCATCAAGGCGAGAATCAAAAGCGGGAAACTCAACAACCCAAAACTATATGTTTCGGTGGAGGCAAGCGCGCCGTATCCCGCCAACACCAGACCAGCCGTAAACAGCTTAAGCTTTCGCGCCAATGCGTTATCCACGTATTACCTCCTTTGGACTCATCACTCGCGAATCGCGCCCTGGTCCTCTCCGGCCCCACATCTGGGCGTCGGCGGTCAGATAGAATACTGCCCCAGCTTCGAGGGTCTTCATATGGTCGGGTTGAAACGGTTTTCCCCGATGTGGAACCGGCTCAATCCGGGCGAGAATATCCATGATACGGCGCTGTTGCGTTTGGCCCGTTCCCGGAGGCGTCTCGTGATCGGGCGTGCAAAGCGCGACGGCGTGATTGCGGCGCAACAGCTCCACCGCCAAGGACGCCGCAAGCTCAATCGCCGTCTCGAAATTCTCCTCGAAATCAGGATCGCCGGGAATCTCTTGCGTGTCCAACACGAGAACCGTGTTATGCGTCGTATCCATTTCGAGTTCTTTTACGACGAGCGTGCCTGTCCGCGCACTCCTGCGCCATGCGATAAGCCGCGTATCGTCTCCCCGGACGTAATCGCGAAGGCTGAAGAACTCCGCGCCTTGATTGCGCGCGGGTTTGCGTAACCGGCTCACTCCCTCGTGTTCCCCCAATGGCTCACTGGTGACCGGCCACACGCGCGGGAAAACGAGAACCTCCCCGTCTCCCTCGAACGTGACCCAACTCTCGGCCAAACCGAAGGGAAACGCCGAATAAATTGTGACGTCTGGCAAGGGCCACAGGCCGCGTTTGGGAAAGGATTGGGCGGCATGCACCATGGCGCAACCCTTTGGAGGAACCCTTATCAGGTGAGCCAGCGGACCTTCCGCCGTCTGTGAGGATTCCATCCGCAACCCCAGCGCCGGCAGATAGCGCTTTCGGTTCTCCACGTAGAGGGTCAACAGCGCCTCTTGTCCCCGGTGAACCGAGTCCGGCCCCTGTTGGACAAGGCGCGTGCCGCGCAGGTTGCGCTTGCTGAGGAGAAACGACAGCAGAATGAAGCTGGCGATCCCGGCGAAGATGATGTAAAGCAGATTGGTGCCGGTATTCCATGCCGCCAACAAGACTAGAAACGCTATCACGCCGAACACATATCCCATGCGTAAGACACGGCGTTGCACTCTTGGGCTGTCCGCTTTCATAACACTATACCGGTACCGGCGTCCGCGCCAAGATATCGTTCACGACCCCGTCGCGTTCCTGCGCTATGGCGCCGGGCGCGCCTCCGCGGTTCTTGATAAGGAGCCGGTGCGACAACACCGGCACCGCCATGCGTTTGACATCGTCCGGGGTCGCGTAATCACGCCCTTCAACGAGCGCCCGCGCCTGAACGCCTTCATACAACGCCAACGATGAGCGCGGACTCGCGCCTAGCTGCACGTGCTCATGCCCACGCGTCGCCTGTATGACCTCTAGGATGTACTGCGCCACGCTCTCCTCCACCTGGACCCCCGCCGTGACTTCTTGAAGCTCCTCAACCTCTTCGCCGGTAAGCACGGGCTCCAGCGAATTGAGGGCGCGCCAAGGATCCCGCCGCCGCATAATGTGGAGTTCATCCTGGCCGCTTGGGTAACCGATCTCGATGCGGAGCATGAAGCGATCAAGCTGTGACTCCGGAAGGAGGTACGTGCCTTCGTATTCATGGGGGTTTTGAGTCGCCAGCACGATGAACGGCGCGGGCAGGGCGCGGGTGATCCCGTCCACCGACACCTGCGCCTCGCTCATGGCTTCCAGCAGGGCGCTTTGCGTCTTCGGGGGCGTACGATTAACCTCATCGGCGAGCACAACGTTGGCGAAGATGGGACCGGGACGGAACTCGAATTCGTTGGTTCGCGGGCTGAGCACCGATACCCCGAGAATATCGGTGGGAAGCATGTCGCTGGTGAATTGGATGCGCTGAAACTCGCAGTCGATAGACCGCGCCAATGCCTGAGCAAGGGTAGTCTTGCCGATGCCGGGAATGTCTTCAATCAGCACATGGCCGCGGGCAAGCAACCCCACCACGCAGAGTTTAATTGCTTCCCGCTTACCGAAAATGACCTGCTCGATATTGTCGACAAGGCGGCTTACCTTGTCCGTCGTGGCTGAGTCCATCAGGGCTCCTTACTCCTTTCGCCGCAGGGGCGGAAACGGTTTCTGTATACAGGGGCCGCCGAGCGCAATCCAGGTAACGCCATCCCTCCTTGTCCAATGGTTCCGCCCCGCCGCCGGAGACGCGAGGGTAACCCTTCGCCCCCTCGTCGCAGGAGCCGCCACTGTCCGGGCAGCGGTGACCTTCACTGTATTAAAGTATAGTCACTCCGGCTCCATTATGCAAAGGACGGTGAGGCTTTTCTGGCGGCTTCAGTCTCGTAACTCATTGAGCGCTCGGGTGTTATGAAAACGAAATCAACTTGGATACCGGGGCCCTGTTCCGCGCGTCGCAGGCGCCCCACGTGTGATGCCACATGGACTCGATGCGTTCAGATGTGCGTCTCGGTTGGGGCGCGCCCCCGCAACGACTGGGCCACCCGATCAAACACCGCTTGGGCCACGGTTTCTTTCCCAACATGACCCAGGTCCGTAACGGTGGCGCTACCATCGAGAATCAGCGCATCCAGTGAGCCGGCCCCGAATCCGCATTGGCCAGGGCCAACGCGATTTACTACCAGCAGATCCACAGGTTTATTCCTAAGCTTTTCCCGGCCCATTTCCTCTAAATCGCCTGTTTCGGCGGCAAATCCCACGAGAACCTGGCCGTGTTTACGCTGGCTACAGGCCCGCCCAAGCACGTCGGGGTTCTCCACCAACTCAAGCTGCAGAGGCTGCCCTGTGCGTTTCTGCTTCACGGAGGGGGCATGGGCTGGCCGGTAATCCGCCACGGCCGCGGCGGCCACGAATACATCGGTCTCTGGAAGCCGTTGGGCGACGGCCTCAGCCATCTCCTCGGCCGTCTCGATGTCGATGCGTTCAGCCCCATGCGGCGGGGCGATCTCCGTGGGACCCGTGATGACCGTGACCTGCGCGCCGCGGGCCATGGCCTCCAAGGCGAGCGCGTACCCCATCTTGCCGGAGGATCGATTGGAGAGATAGCGCACGGGATCCAGCGCCTCGCGCGTCGCCCCGCTCGTGATGAGCACGCGTTTGTCCGCGAGATCGTCGCGATCGTCCACCAATAGCGAGGCCGCTTCCAGAATGACGGGCGGATCAATGAGCCGGCCGGGACCCACGGTGCGGCACGCGAGCCGCCCGGACTCGGGACCCACGAAATGGCAGCCTCGCGCGCGCAACGTGTTTAGATTGGCTTGCGTGGCCGGATGGGCGTACATGTTGGTGTTCATGGCGGGCGCGAAGAGGATAGGCGCCCGCGTCACGAGCAAGGTGGTGCTCAGCCAGTCATCCGCCAGGCCGTTGGCCGCCTTGGCGAGGATGTTGGCGGTGGCGGGCGCAATCAGAAAAAGACTGGCGCGGGACGCCACGGTGATGTGCTCCACGTCCGGGTTCTGGAGGGAGTCGAACATAGCGGTAACCGCCCGCTGACCGGTGATCGCCTCAAAGGTGGAGGGACCCACCAATTCTGCGGCCGAATGCGTCAAGACGGGGATAACCTTGGCCCCCAGCTCGGTCATCCGGGAAGCCAGCTCGCAGGCCTTATAGGCCGCGATGGAACCCGTTACGCCAAGCACAACCTCTCTGTTATTCCACGTATTCCTCTTCATCGTCCTGACTGGTCCGATATGTCACTTTGCCCGCCATAATCTCTTCGAGGGCCATCACGGTGGGTTTACGCGACTGGGCGCTCACAAGTGGGCGGCCCTCGGGACGGGCGAGCTGAGCGGCCCGGCGCGAGGCCAGGATCACAAGCCGGTACATCGCGTCAATCCGGCCCTCGAAATCTTCAGGGGAGAGAGTTCTCATGGTCTTTTGGCTCCTTTTCCATCTCCATCCGGACGGCGCGGCGCCGTTCCGCCCGAATGATGGCTTCGAGGTCCGCAACGGCCTCGGCTAACATGTCGTTTACAATCACGTAATCAAACTCAGGCCACGCCGCCATTTCCTCACGGGCGTTGGCGAGCCGGAGGCTCATCTGGCTGGGCTCATCCGCGGCCCGGCGCTCAAGCCGCTCCCGCAAGATTTCCAGCGATGGCGGCATGATGAAGGCGGTGACAAGCTCGACACCGGTCTGCTTGATCTGGCGCATGCCTTGCACATCGATTTCCAGAAGCGTGTCCCGTCCGGCGGCCATGCTTTCCCGTAGCTCGGCAAGCGGGGTTCCGTAGTAGTTGCCATGCACCTCGGCCCATTCGGCGAAGGCGCCCGCTTCGATCTGGGCCTGAAACGCTTCCTTGGTCAGAAAGTGGTAATCCACCCCGTCGCGTTCATTTGGGCGCGGCGCCCGCGTGGTGGCGGACACGACATACTCCAGGGACGCATCCCGATCCCGCACTTGGCTGAGTACCGCGTGCTTTCCCCCGCCCGACGGCGCCGACACCACCAGGATCATGCCCTGGCGCTTCACGGGCGGACGCTCATTCGCGCGTTGAAGGGGGCTAGGGGAATCTTCACTCAACGTTTTGCACTTGCTCGCGGATCTTCTCGATCTCGGACTTGATCCGCAGCACCTCCTTGGTCACTTCGGTGTCCCGCGTCTTGACGCCCAAGGTGTTGGCTTCGCGCTGGATCTCCTGCGCAAGGAAGTCCAACCGACGCCCGCACGGCTCCGGGGAGTCAAGCAACTCGACAATGTGGTCGAGATGGGTCTTCAAGCGCACCACCTCTTCCGTCACATCGCCCTTCTCGGCCAGCATGGCCACTTCAATGGCGATGCGCTCTTCCGTGAGCGAGATGTCCGCGGCCAATTCCTGGATGCGCTCGCGGAGCCGCTGCTCGTATTGCTGGTTGAGCGTGGGAAGCCGCTCTTCCACCGCCTCGAGAATCTCGCGGATAAGAGCCACCCGGTGGCGGAGATCCTCCGCCAGGGCCTGGCCCTCGTTCTGGCGCATGGCTTCCAATTGGTCCATGGCCTCGTTCAGCGAAGCGAGGAGCCGCTCTTCCACCGCCTCAAGATCGTCATCGGGTTCCGCGGGCACGAAGACGCCGTCCATGGCAGCCAGCGTGTTCACCGAAAGCCCCTCAAAGGTGCCCACCAATTGAGTAAGCTTCTTGGCATCCTCCACATACTGGCGAGCGCGCTCCACATCCAGCCGCATGGGTTGACTTCCAGCGGCGCTGTTCTTGCGCGAAACGTAGACCTGAATCTTGCCCCGGCCAAACCGCTCTTTCACACGCGCCTTAACGGATGTCTCCAGCGCGGACCATGGGGGCGGCAACCGCACACTGCAATCGAGATACCGGTGATTCACCGCGGACAGCTCGACACTGAAGGACTCTCCGTCTTCGTTGCACACAGCCTTGCCAAAACCGGTCATGCTCCGGGTCATACACTTGTTCCTCTATTGCATTTTGCTCACGAACGCGCCGCGCATAGGGTGATCGCCGCCAAGCGAAAACGTATCCGGCGCAACGGCGGCGGCTGCTGGGGGCCTTGTATAAGGCCGGGACATGGGCGGGACTTCTTGGCATGAGTGGGCGCTCCCCTCCGCCAAGCCGATTAACCCAGTATAGCGTATGCGCACGAACACACACAACTTAACGAAACGCCGCAATATCCAGCGCTTTCCCAGTCTCTCAACAGACGGACATCCGTGCGATGCGCCCCGCGCCATCACGCCCCGGTCCCAGCGATGCGCTGGCTGGCTTTGTGTAGCCGCCCGTACCCCACAAGACAAATTGCCAATAGCGCGATATACCCGAAGACGAAGCTCCAAATGTGGAAGGCGAAATGGATATCAGGATTCGCCATGCCGTGGCCGGCGGCGGCGGCAATGGTGTAGACGGCGGCGAATAGAAGTATGCGGCGTTTGACGGGCCGCAGGCTGCTGTCGCGTTCCAGCAAGATCGCGGGGACTGCCGCCATACACGCCCAAAAGGCGAACATCGCGCTTTGGACCGCGTCCGGATTGCCCCATGGGGAGTTCCCGATCAGAAACCATTCGATCATGAGACCGGCCGTTCCGGAAATGAGCGTAATCGCCAGCATCGCGCGAAACCCCTGACCCAGTGCGGCGCGGAGCGTCAGAAAGACGAGATAGATAA